>JANLHC010000200.1 GCA_024654465.1 Candidatus Scalindua sp. | reverse complement strand
GTTTTCATCTTTTTGTTTTCTGAAAACACCAATTTCTTCAATGATATTAGGATCTGATCCTTCAACATATGCTGGTGTATTAGAACAAGTTATTTCACTGAGTCTATTTCTATTATCAAAATTTCTAGATTTTTGTAACCCAACTACGTTTCTTTGAAAAGCTTTGCTTTTAATAAATTCTTCTAAGTTGCGTCCTTTTAATTCACTAAATAATCCGTTATTATCATCAACATGCGCCATAATTAAAAAATAATCTTTTTTATAAGTATCAAGATTTTCAACAACTTCGTTTAATCCGAATTTTGAGTTTGGGTACGGCGGAGTATAATAGTTAATAATTCCTGCAAAAGCAGTTGTAATAAAGTCAGCTATATAATTTCTGTTTTCTTCATTATATATCCATTCATCGCTAAATGAAATTAGTATGTGAATTCCTTTTGCTCCATCTTTGCAAGAAAATTCAACACCCGCTATCAAATAGATATCATCTTTTAATGCCTTTTTTCTCCGTGCCTTAAACTCTCCTAAATCGAATTTATTGTGATTTGTAATTATGCCAACTCCTACATTTTCTCTTTTCAATTGTTCAATATAATCTTTAACGAATTGGTTTGCATCTCCATCATAGGTAAACTCATTATCTGCTTTGGTATGCAGGTGAAAATCTGCTTTTAGCCAAATAGAGCCATTTTTAAAAATATTATTTTCGTTTGCCATAATTCACACCGCCATGTTCCAGAAGCCTACCTTCAAAAATATTTATGATTGAATTGATTGTGCTAGGCTGAAAGTACCTATTAGGGTCGAAGTAAAATTTCAAATATCAACCTCTATCACTTAATTTATGATCGGATTCAAAACGAATTACAAAAAAGGTGTCATTCTCTCTATACCCAAAGCATCTATATTTTTGACTAGTCCTGAATTTGTGGATATTTTTATCACTATATTTTCGCTTAAATATATTCCGATTTTTATAGGTTTTATACTCAAAACCAACATCCATTAAAATACCATCCCAGCTCATTTTTATGAATTTGTCAAATGATGATAAAAATGCATTTTTCTCATCTGTGGTATTCAATAATGCAAATCCAAATTTATCATCAATTAGTGAAAAATTTAGTTTCGTATCCGCAAATTTTAATCTAACATACTCTTCGAACGATAGTTCTTCTCGACTTCGTCTTAGTTCTAAAAAATGGAATTCATCGTACAAATTGTCCAACAATATTTCATCCCGATTTCTAAACACCGGAATTTCTAATATTTTGAATTTACTGTGCAGGAATGACACGACAACTCTATCCCTTTCGCATGATTCCGCAAGAGAACTGCCATTAATTTTCCCATTGCCGAATAGATAGGAATCATCATCAGAATGCTTTTTATCATCCTCCCAATATGGGCCTTCAATAAGCATCGAGAGTTTGCGTTTAAACTTTCTTATTAGATCATATTCTCTTGAAATATTGCCAACAAGTATATCATGAAGGATTTTTTCTTTTGTAATTCTTGTTTTGTAAAAATCATATTTTTTGAGTAACAAGTGATTTGTTATTGAAATTTCATCTAAAACATTAATAAATGCAGATAATCCATCTGAAAGAAATTCGTTGACAGTTGAATATTGTCCTTCTAACGATAATTCATTTATTAGAACATCCATATTACAGCCTCAACATTTCATCTAAGTCGTTGTCAAATTGGTCAAATAAACCGTTAATATGCTTAATAACTCTTCCATTATCGGATAGCTCAATTTCTGTATTAATTGTTAAAAAGTTTTCATCTAATTCAAAAAAATTGATTGAGACATCTTTCTTAGAAATTGTTTTAATAGCGATTGCTTTTCTTATACCATTAAAAATGTGGTCACTATGGCTCTCTATAATAATTTGAATACCCGCATTCGCAATAAAGCAGAGGAATCCTGCTAAATCTGATTGCGCTTTGGGATGCAAATGTATCTCTGGATCTTCGATAATAACAATATCATCTTTATTCGCTGAAAGTCCGGCAATAATAACACCTAAAATGTAACTTACACCGGTTCCGATATGATATGGCCTTACATCTTTATTGGTTTTGTATGCATATTTTGCAGAATACGTATTAGTTATACCCATTTCTTCAATTTTCAAATTCACATTCAAAATATGATCAAGCCAATAATTAACTTGGGTGTATAACGTCGTTCCAGATAAATCTTTTTGTAACTCCTTCATTAAGAGTTTTTTTTGGTTCTTTGCAAAAAAATCAATAACAAATTCACCGCTATTTCCAAAAAAATTATATTTATCAAAATTCTTATTATAATAATCTGCTGGCCCAATCCTTGTAGCAGCCAAATAGAATATATGTCTGTTTTGATAATTTAATAAGTTTTTGAGTTCTTCCGAATCTTTTTTGATATTTGTTTCCACGTCAACCATTTCATCCTCTGACGCTGAAAACACAACTTCAAAAATATGCTTATTGGTTGCAGCAGACACCGAAAAGTTTTTTGCATTTTTTATCGCATTTCTTATTTCATTAAACGAACCAAGAGATATCCATTGACTATTTAGTGGTGCACTTGCATTTTCTGTAGTATTGTGAGCCAGCAGTAATAATGCTTGAATAGCGCTTGATTTTCCAGAAGAATTGGTACCGCAAAACAGATTAAGGTTTTTTAGTTTTATTTCTGATTTATAAAAACATTTAAAATTATGGATGCATAAGGCTTCAAGCATTTAATACCTCCTTTGCTGCGCTTTCAACTTTGTCAAACCGTGCATAAACACTAACATTACTGTCTATTGTATAAGTTAACGATTTTATAAAGTCCTTGTCATTAATTAATATTTTATATTTCTCCTTTATCAGGTTGCTTTTTTTATCTGAAACATCTTTTAAAATTGCACAAAAATAGCTTATAGTTTCAAAAAGTGCCATATTGATTGGTTTCCGTGTTTTATTCTCCTCTTGAGGTAATCTAAAACAACCTACACCAATAAGTTCAACACAATTCTTCATGGTTATTTCAAAAATATCTTCTAATTGCTTAATAATGTTTCTGCTATTGTCGTTATTCATGTAAAGCATTGATTTGCCTAAGAAATCTTCTAAATCGCTTCGATATTGAACTAGCTCATCAGTTTTAACATCTTTTAATAACTTTTGTTTCCACAAATAAAAAGATAGAAATCTCAGAATCAAATATCTGTCTTTCATCCTTTTTGACGGGATTGCATTTTCAGTTGCAATTTTAAAATTGCTTGATTTAGATAATTTATTAAGAAGCTCGGTAGAATATCCCTGATAAAGAGCATTTCTCATTTCCTGGTTGTTTAACCTGGTTCCACCACGATTTACTCTGTCAAAAAGATCAAATGTTACCCTGTCGCTTGTAGGCGGTTTTATAACATGTAAAGTCAACGAGCAGTCTTCTATCTTATTTTGCTGCTTTTCATCAATTTTACTAAAAAGTTCACCATTAAGATTCCCTAGTATTTTTAGACCCTTTAACTTAAATTTGTCATTCATGAAATCAAAAAGAGTTGTAAGCCTCTGCCGGCCATCTACTATTATGTAGACACCGTTGCTATCTTCTTTTACGTAAATCAACGGTAGTGGAATTCCCATTAGTATGGATTCTATAAGTTCACTTCTTTGTTTAGGGTCCCAAACTTCCTCACGTTGGAAATCAGGATCAAGTACTAATAAAGGTTTTGGATGTTTATCATATTTTCTTTTTAATTGGAAAACAGAAACCGGGTCTCGTGCAATATTCACCTCCGCATCTGGATAGATTTCAACAGTGTCATCATTATCAGGTTTATTAAGTATTTCTTGTGCTTCACGTCCAAGCGTCTCTTCCCCTTCAAATGAAATTCCTTCTTCTTGTATTTCTTTTAATTCATCTTCCATAATTCACAC
Organism: Candidatus Scalindua sp.; assembly: GCA_024654465.1. Lineage (GTDB taxonomy): Bacteria > Planctomycetota > Brocadiia > Brocadiales > Scalinduaceae > Scalindua. The sequence goes on along the minus strand of JANLHC010000200.1, from coordinate 78 downwards.
CACCCTGAAATCAATCTCCGCGTCCTTCATCTGTAACGCGGTATTGGTCTTTAACTGATCATTATTATTAAATAAGCG
>JANLHC010000199.1 GCA_024654465.1 Candidatus Scalindua sp. | reverse complement strand
AATGTTCGGATATGCTCCGACAGCCAGAACGAGTCGATCATAAGTGAGGGTAAGAGATTGATTTGTTTTGAGATTGGTGATTTCTACCTTCTTTGTCTCTGGATCAATTGACTCTGCACGGTGTTCCGTCAGAACATCGATGTTCAACATCTTCCTGAAATAATCAGGTTCTCTGATAATAAGGGAATGACTGTCTTTGATTATGTCTGCAATAAAATAAGGCGTCCCGCAAGATGCATACGAGATTTCAGCTTCTTCTGTAATAAGTGTTATCCCGGCGTTAGGGTCTTCCCTCTTCGCCTTTGCCGCAGTTTTTGTTCCTGACGCTACCGCCCCAATTATGACAATACGTTTTGGTTTCATTTATTTCTTCCCTCTCAGTCACTCATTAAGAGCTATGGTCCGATATTACAATGTAGAAAATGCATCTGAATATGGTATCCTATATGGGTATAGTACAAAATGCTTCACAGTTAAACAAATATTATTTACACAAGCTTAATGGGGGTAATAAAATGAATGCCAAAGATACTGGCGATATAAGTTTTTCTACAGTAGCAGAATTATATGATATCATCAAGAATGAGGATGATCTGCAAATAGTTGATGTAAGGGAAACATCTGAATACGAAAGTGAGAGGATTAAGGGTGCAATCTCAGCGCCACTGTCAAGATTTGAGGAAAGTTTCAGGATAATAGACGAAAATCGTCACTCATACATAATTTGCCAGTCAGGTAAAAGGGCAGAAAACTATGCAAAACAATTACTGAAAAATGGATATGAAAACGTTTCTGTTGTTAAGGGAGGCCTGAAGTCGTGGCTTGATGCCGGATATCCGGTTGAAAAGGGAGAAAGCAGGGTTTGGTCACTTGAGAGGCAGGTAAGGTTTACAGCAGGCTCACTGGTGCTTCTTGGAGTTGTCTTATCATTTGTTTTCAACCCAATGTTTTTAGTATTACCAGGTATAGTTGGCGCCGGGCTCATTTTTGCAGCAGTAACGGATACATGTGGCATGGCAATGGTATTAGCCAGGATGCCTTGGAATCAGAAATGTTAAACAAGAATAAAATAGAATTTAAGATGTTTCATATTATTCATAATAGTCAACGACTACATGGTCAACAAGTTGTATATTTTTTCTGAACCATTGCGTTGCACAGTATATAGAACAGATCACGAACCCGGCAATATGTTTGTAAATTGGTATTCCTCTACATAGTTGCCTACCGACGCATCAAACTTATCTTCCCCCCACTGCTCTATGGTAAGTGTCTTCTCTTCTGATAGATCATAGTAGTCCCAGTAGAGGAATTCGATTCTCTCTTTTCCTCCCCCTTTACGGAAGTAACCGCCACTGCCTTCATCAATGGTATACTCTACCCCCTCATAATTGATCATGTTCGGAGGATCATCGTTTTCCTGGATATGCTTACGAATCCCGCGACCCACACTCTTTAATGAGATCTTCTTTGCCAAAATCCACTCAGGCTCATCATCATCCTCAAGTTCCAGGTATACAACTTCATTTCCGGATGTGAGTTCCCATTCATAGCTGTGATCCCCATCGTCCCAGTCATATGTGTTGTATTCAGTAACCTCCCATGTCTTCATGTCATAATCCAGGAAATATCCAACCTTGAGCTTAGACAAAACAAGGTCCTGTAGAGGATCAAACTCTTCTTTCTTTTTCTTCTTACCAAACCAGGCCATATTAAATCCTTAAAAAAAACTTCGCCACTAAGGCACTAAGCCTGCTTCTTTATCGCCTTTAACCTCAGTATTTATCTGTGAAAATCTGTGGCCAAAGCTCTTTTCATTTGCGTTCTCTGCAAGCTCTGCGTGAGATTGTTTTTTTATTCCAACAATCCCATCCTGACTTTCAGCGCCAGGAGTTTGTCGCTTGGAGCGTTTAATTGATTACCAATCAGAGCGGCATTGATCTCGTCGTCTACACTCGTCTCTGCGGATGCCAACTCTCCGTAGGATTGTGCCAGTGATTCATCCTCTTCAACCTTTGCCTTCATCTTTTCCAACATTGCAATAGTACCGGTAGAGTCAACTCTCGCAACTTGCTCGTTTATCTTTCGGGTTGCGGCAGCGGTCTTCGCCCGTGCCCTGAGGGTGATAAGCTCGTTTTCGTAAGAAGATACAGTCGACTTCAATTTGGATACATTTGCCTGTAACTGTGATGCCATTTTATCCTGCTGTTCCCAGTTCTGCATCAGGCTGACAGCCTTCTGGCTGCAATCCTCTTTCCTGTTTAAGGCTTCTGTGGCCAATCGTTCTGCCTGTGCAGCGTCTATACCGCCACTCTGCATCTTCTGGAGCAGCATCATCGCCTTGCGCTCGTAATCAGCAGCCAGCCTTTTATTATCTTCTGCCTCTTTTTTCAAACGAATGGATACTCCCTTAACCTCTGCCAGACTTTTCATGGACCCCTGCAGGTCTTTCTTCAGGTCTCTTATTCCCTGCTCAGTCATTTTGATAGGATCTTCAAATTTATCCATCGCGCTATGTGCCTGGGACTGCCCCACCTTAAACATCCGCTGAAATATACTAGCCATGGTTTCACTCCTTCTTAGTTACAATTTATCTTAAATTAAGCCGCCTCCGGCAGCGACTTTTCGCCACTAAGGCACCAAGCCACCAAGCCACAAAGAAAAACTTAGTGTCTTAGTGACTTTGTGGCAACTTTGAAATTCCAATACACAAATTCATAATATTATTCAGAAATCTTTATTCTTTACTGAATTCAATAAGTTCACCGGCATACTCTGCCAGGGCAATACTCAATGCGTTAATTGAACCTTCCAGCTCATTTTTGTCCAGATTTTCCAATTGTAAGGTATCCCTGAAAATAACTTTAGTCCCCTCTTCATCCAATACAAATGCTCCATGCACCAGAGTACGATTCATCTGAAGCAGTCGCTTGAAAAAACCATCTGTTTTTTTCGGAACATCCATAATCACCTGTTCGAGAACTAAGACAGGATCTTCGCAATCTATGATGAGGTTCTTGATACCTTTATCTTCATCATCTATAACTACTAGCTCCTCTGCAACATCCTCACTGGAGATTGTAAACTCTAACTCGTGTAAATAGTCCTTCACCTTTTGCAGATTTCCAGACATCTCTTTCCTCCTATTTCAAATTTATAAAATTTATTATCAATTCGATTCACCGCAGATATAGACGAGAATTAATGCGGTTCTGTAATGTCGAAAACCAGTGTTTTTAATTACTAATTAATGTACTAAAAATTAACCTGGCAGAATTCTTCATAATCTATCAGTTTTTTTATTGTTGGATTTTCTCCACACATTGGGCATGCAGGGTTACGTTGTATGTTAAGCTTCTTGAAGTCCATGTTCAATGAATCATAGAGAAGAAGTTTACCATTGAGAAGGTTTCCTTTTCCAAGCTGCAGCTTAATAACCTCAGTTGCCTGAATGACTCCTATAATTCCGGCAATTACTCCCAGCACTCCAGCTTCTTGACAGGAAGGTACTAAATCCGGTGGTGGTGGTGTCTCATAAAGGCAGCGATAGCAGGGACCTTGTCCTGGCAGTATCGTAGTTGCCTGGCCATCAAATCTGAAGATAGAACCATGCGATAAAGGTTTGCCAAGCATAACACAAGCATCGTTTACAAGGTATCTGGTAGGAAAGTTATCCGAACCATCAAGGATTACGTCATAATCTTTGATAATATCAATGATGTTTTCTGAATTGAGTCGTTCTGTGTAAGGAACCACTTCAACATCAGGATTTAAGTCTTCAAGTGTCTCTTTTGCGGACTGTACCTTCGGGTGACCAACATCTTTGGTTGAGTGTAATATTTGTCTTTGTAAATTTGAAAAGTCAACATCATCATTGTCTGAAATACCTATCTTGCCAATTCCCGCTGCTGCAAGGTAAAATGCAGCCGGTGAGCCCAGTCCTCCAGCACCAACCAGGAACACCTTTGACTTCAGTAGCTTCATTTGTCCCTTTCCTCCAACTTCAGGTAAGATGATGTGCCTTGAATACCTATTTATCTGTTCTTCAGTAAATTCTGACATTCTCTATATCCTTTTCTTTCTTTATTAATATTTGTCAATCTGTTTAATTTGCTAAATCTACAGAAATAATACCATACCTCTTATTTCCAAATTTTGTGTACAATTAATACTGCTGATCGTTAGTATTCTATTTTCTAAATATCTGTATCTTCTATTATGATATTATTATTTTCTAAAATAGTGCCCGTTTTTGAATCTAAATCTCCTAATGAGATCTGGTAGTCAATCAATGCTTTTACAGCTTTGCCCTCTGCAATAGTCAAATTATCCTGCGCTCGCAATACTTCCAGACTTGTTGACCTTCCAACCTTAAATTTCTTTTCCTCTGCCTGAAGTCTTTCCAGTGCCAATTCTTGCGCTTTTTCTGTCGCCTTGATACTCTCAGCATTTTTTTTAATCTCACGAACTGCCGTACGCACCTCAACAACAATCTCTTGTTCTATCTTGTTTCTGTTAAGAAGAGACTGCCTCGCTTCGAGCTTTGCTCTTGAATAATCGCTCCTTGCCTTTCGATTACCTATCGGCACCTTCAGTGTAGCACCGAAGAACTCATCTTGAAACTGGTTTGAAAAAACAGAATCTAAAGCATTCCCGGAATTTGCTCCAAGCCCATTATAACGGATTCCGGCTTCAATATTTAATTCAGGAAGTAATTGATTCTTTTGTTGCTTTACCTTAATCCTGGCATTCGCTATATCTAAACCTTGTTTAAAGAGTTCAGGCCTGTTTGCGAGTGCAATATTGATTGACTCACCAATCGTTACATCTGTAATATTAAAAGAAGCCTTGTCCAACGGTATGATCGCGATATCTGACAAGATAGGATTGTTACTTAAATTTATAATTAGCTTTAAGTCATCTTCTCTATTTTTAATATCATTTTCTGCTTCTATAATGCCGTTCTTCTTTTGAGCAACACCGTCTTCTGCCACTAACACTTCAATTTGCGCTAAGGTCCCGACCTTCACCTGAATCGTATTTTTCCTGAGTAGATCTTCAGCGCTTTCCAAAGATTTCTTTCTAACCCTGAACTCCTCTATTGCCATCACAAGATTCCAGTATGCTTTTTGGACGGTGTTAATTACTGCAATCGCAGTCTTCTTAAGTTCTAATATGGATTTCTCATTGTTATTTCTTGCTATATATATTTCGCTTCTATTATAAAATATTCCGGCATTCTTGAGAAGTGGTTGTGTAAGTTTTGCCTCAATAGATGCTGTAGACTGCGGATTCAACCCGCTAAAAGGAGATGGATCGATAAAAATACGAGGTGCAACATTAAAGTCCAATGTAAAACTACCGCCGGTTTCTAAAGGCTTCTCTACCATGGCCTGAGCTGTATTTCTGTCCTGTTTATACGCACCAATTGCAACTCCAGACGATAAACCAAGTGTTAATCTACTGGCGCTAGGCGTTTCTGTGACGTCCCTGTTCCCCTTAATCGTCAGAGTGGGGTCAAATTTGGACTTTGCAACCGTAATATCTTTTTCTGTCATCATTGGCTCTAACTTTGCAATCTTTATTTCGTAGTTATTATGTATAGCGAGGATAATGCTGTCCTTCAGCGTCATGTTGAGAAATTTCATTTCTTTAGAAAATACCACATCAGGTTTTTCGTGTTCTCCGTATTTTTCCTCTGCTTCTTCAATATCATTTGCAAGAGGATGTACCCTCAATATATCTGATAAGGCCCCTCCGTATTCCTTAATCTGTGCCTGCAGATCATTACCAGTAAATACCAATAGATTTAACAAAATGAAAAGCACTAATACAGTTCTGAACTTAACAACCATTTTAAATTTATTAACCCTTAATTAAAGACATTGCCTCAGCTCTGGTAGCCGGGTTTTTTCTGAATATACCTCTTACCACAGACGTCTGGGCCTTACTGCCCGGTTTTTTAATTCCCCTCATTGCCATACACAGATGTTCTGCTTCAATAACAACCATTACCCCTTTTGGCCTGAGCGCCTTCATTATTGCTTCCGCTATTGACGTGGTAAGTCGTTCCTGAACCTGTGGCTTTTTTGACTCAATTTCTACTACTCTTGCAAGTTTGCTTAATCCGGTTACTCTTGAACCATTAGGTATATATGCGACATGGGCCTTTCCTATAAATGGTAACAAATGATGCTCGCAAACTGAAAAAAAAGAGATATCCTTCAACAGAACAATTTCATCGTGGTCCTCAGATTTCAATACTTTAATTACTTTTGCAGAGTCTTCACCAATTCCAGAGAATATTTCTTCGCACATCTCAGCAACACGTTTAGGTGTATCTTTTAAACCGCCCCGTTCAGGATCTTCTCCAATCCCTTCCAGGAATAATTTAACCGCCATAGTTATCTTTTTTTTATCCATAGTACTTATATTAAAATTTTCGTTATAATGTCATTGATTCTTCTTACAGGAATCAAATTAATCCGTGCTCTTCCAGTACTTTCTTAAGCTGTCTTTCATGTTCGTCACTCATATTACAAAGAGGTAATCTCATCTCTCCATTGAGTCTGCCCAGTAATTTCATTGCGGTTTTTACAGGAATAGGGTTTGTCTCTATAAACATCGCCTTACATAACGGAAAGAGACTCTTATGCAGTTTCTGCGAATTTTCCATCTCGCCGTTGAGTATGCTTGAGACCAACTCTGACACCTCTCGAGGAAGAATGTTCGCTACAACTGAAACAACACCCTTTCCCCCTACGGACATTATTGGAAGAGTCAATGAATCATCTCCAGACAATACGATTATATCACACAGGTTTAAAATCTGACTTGCCTGATCAATGTCACCAGTTGCCTCTTTAATAGCGACAATGTTTTTAAACTCAAAAAGTCTGGCCACCGTTTCCGGAGAGATTGATACACCTGTCCTTGATGGAACATTATAAATAATTATAGGAATATCTACTTTATCCAGAATAGCCTTATAATGTTCATAGAGACCCTGCTGCGTTGGCTTATTATAATAAGGTGTTATTATTAATGAACCATCAGCACCTGCTTCTTTTGCATGGCTGGTTAGACTTATGGCTTCGCTGGTGTTATTAGAACCGGTTCCTGCTATAATCGGTATACGTCCATTTGAGACGTCTATCACTTTACCTACGACTTCACCATGTTCTCTGTGCGTCAATGTAGGAGACTCTCCTGTAGTTCCACACGGTATTATGGCATTTGTGCCATTTTCGACATGGTAGTCCACGAGTTCTCCCAGTTTATCGTAATCCACTACTCCATCTTTAAATGGTGTAACCATGGCAACTATCGATCCAGTAAACATAAATTTATATTCCTCCTTTTCTACCTACCGTTTTTTCAGTTATAATGATTAACCTGGATGATGCTCAGAGGCTTTGCTTTATCATATAATGTTTGTAAATAAGATCTTTCATTTCTCGCACTGCATTTTCTATTCCGACAAAGATAGCTCTGGACACAATGCTATGACCGATATGTAGTTCTTCTATATCCAATTGTTCGACAACAGGACCGGTGTTTTTGTATGTTAAACCATGTCCCGCATTTACTCTCAAACCTACATTCCGTGCAATTCTAACAGCTTCATTTAGTATTTCAAGTAATTCGCTACTTTGTTCTTCACTCTCTGCATTGGCGTAACTTCCCGTATGAAGTTCTATTGATTGTGCCCCGACTTCACTAGCTGCGAGAATCTGCTTTTCATCAGGATCTATAAAAAGACTTACATATATATCCTGGTCTTTAAATCTCTTAATTATATCAGTAAGCATTTTCTTTTGTGATGTTACTGACAGACCTCCTTCTGTAGTAATCTCTTGTCTCTTTTCAGGTACAAGAGTTATTTGACCGGGATTTATTTTCAGGGCAATATCAACAATTTCCTGAGAAGTTGCCATCTCAAGATTAAGTTTGGTAAAGACCGTTTCACGTAATAACTCAAGATCTCTATCCTGTATATGCCTTCTGTCTTCTCTGAGATGTATTGTTATGACATCAGCACCTCCCAGATCAGCAAGCCCGGCAGCAGTTACCGGATCAGGCTCATAGGTCATTCTTGCCTGTCTTATTGTGGCAACATGGTCAACGTTAACGCCTAATTTAATCATAATTTTACACAATAAAAATTTTCAAAATATTATTCCTTTTTTACTACGGTCTCAACAATGTCTACATGAGACTCCGGAGGGTTTCCTTCTAATTCCAACCCTTTAGGTATGTTGCAAATAACAGGTTGGTTGTATGGCCCTGGTGGACTTAGTGAACTAACATCAATATATGCCATGATATCTTTCGCATTCAACTTGTCCAGCGATAACCTTGATCCTTTAAGGCTCAAACTAATAAATTCCTCTTTTAAAGTTACCTTAAAATGATAATTAACCGGATGAAAAATGTTTACCTTCACATTGTCAAATGTTTTTGTACCCATTTGTTCATTTACATGAAACCATACATTAATTTTTTCCTCGCATTTAACAGGCACAGAAATATATTTATCATTTTTCTTTATAGTAATAGCGTTCTCAATATCTACTACCCATGGAAATGTTCTGTTTTGTTCACTTGTTATTGCATCAATATTTACTACGCTAGTACTAATAGTATCAGCTTCTTTAAGGATGTTAACAGGCCCTGTCACAAGGACTTCTCTAGGGAAAAAGAATTCACTGTTTATTTCATAACCAGGTGCCGGCGTTCCTTTTTTCTGTATCTGTACTTTGACGAATTTTGTTTCCAATCTGCCCAATGTTATTTCTATTTCATTAGGGACTATTGAAGTCAGCCTTATCTCTCGTGGAAAATTAAAGTTTTTTCCTGTTAACCGAAATATTTTTTTGTAATTATCATCCTCAACATTATTTACCTCCGGTATATCAAGCCTTGCCTTAATCTCATTATCCTTGATCATATCAGTAATATTGTCAATTATGTTCTGAGGCCCACTTAAACTAACGGTTACAATATCACTGCTGGTATCCAGTATTGTCAGGCCTGGAGGGGCATTGATCGTTAATTGAATATCTTCTTTAATGTCGCCGGTATGTCTGCTGGTAGCGTAAAACCAGAGTGCCATGGCCATTACAAGAGCCATGCCCTTTGCTCTTAAGTTGCGAGAAAAAAGTCTTTTTATCACGGCTATCCACTCCGGTTTTCTGTAACTGTATTTGTTGATAATTTTTCTAGTTTTTTCCTCAATTCATCCGGTGTAACATTTTCGTCTAACATTCCTCCAACTGCTACAGATATCAGCCCGGTTTCTTCTGAAACTATTATAGATATTGCGTCAGTTTCTTCTGTAATACCGATACCAGCCCTGTGGCGTGTTCCACATGTCTTTGATATATTTTCGTTTTCGGTTAATGGGAATAGGCAGCCGGCCGCAGCAATTTTGAATTCTTGAATAATAACTGCTCCATCATGTAGCGGCGTACCAGGCCAGAAAATTGTACTAATAAGATGACTTGAAATATTAGAATTAATTTTTATGCCCCTTTCAATATACACACCCAATCCATCCTCACGCTCAATGGTAATAAGGCCTCCTATTTTTTTATCGGATAAGGCTGTTACTGCGTTTATAATTTCTTTGGAAAAATGTACCTCCGATTTTACAAACATTCTGAAAAAAGGACTGTGTCCCAATTTAATAAGTGAGCGCCTGAATTCCGGCTGAAAAAGAATAATAATCGGAATAATTAAAACCGGTAAAAATTCAGTGATAAGCCAGTTCACAGTATATAGTTCAAACTTTTTTATAAAAAACAGTATTACTATAGTAACTATGACTAACGTAAAAGCTAAACCGCGAAGTATGCCGGCTCCGCGTGTTCCCTGCATTATTCTCAAAATTGTATATAAAACTATAAATATTATAAATATTTCTCCACATGATTTTATTAACATCCATCCATTGCACCAGTAGGGATGAACAATGCTATGAAAATTTTCAAAAAATCCTAAGAAACTATCCATCGAGTATTTTCCTTAATATTTATTCTGAATGTGCGGCAATATTGGTTATAGAGCTGAATCCTTCATCATAATTTGATATATCAATGGATCTGTACATTTTAATAACCTGAACAGCCTCTTTGACATCATGCACCCTGACTATGTTTGCACCATTCGATAAAGCAATTACTAATGTAACTAATGTACCAATAAGCCGCGAATCATTCTCATCAATACTGTTGTCTCCTGAAATTTCAAGGACTTTGTCAATAAAAGATTTACGAGACGTACCTATCATAATTGGCAGATTCAAGCATTTGAATTTATTCAATTGCCTAAGGATCTCTATATTATGTTTAGCACCCTTACCAAAACCTATTCCCGGATCAATTATGATTTTATCATGTGCTATCCCTGATTTCACAGAGTATTCAATTCTATTTTCCAGAAATGAAATAATTTCCGGAATCAATTCAACATAAACAGGATCTTTTGGGAAATCATGTGGACGTCCCTTAATGTGCATGATAATTATGGGTGTGTCATTTGCGGCGGCAACTCTTACCATTTCCTTATCAGCCTGTAATCCGCTGATATCGTTAATGATTTGAGCTCCAGCCTTAATTGCTTTATCCGCAACCTCAGCCTTATATGTATCAATGGATATAGGGATTTGTGTTTCTTTGCTTAATTCTTTAATTAATGGAACAATACGTCTTATTTCTTCATCGGCAGAAATACAACTTGAATTTGGTCTGGTTGATTCACCTCCCACATCTATTACGTCAGCACCATCATCGATCATTTTTCTTGCACGATTTAATGCGTCATCTATGTCATAATATTTGCCACCATCGTAAAAAGAGTCTGGAGTTACATTCAAGATGCCCATAACAAGGGTTTTTTTATCTAAATCAAGATATCCTTTGTCGTGTCTTATAATCAAGAAGACTTACCACTTTTCCTCTAATTGATAAACTATTTTTTTCGCAAGGCCTTCCAGGCTTTCTTGAGTAGCTGTTTTGACGTTTTCACCGCGACTTACAATAAATTCTGCTGTATTTGTTATAGTTGGGCTCTCTAATGTTAACCCTCTTCCCGTTCTTCTCTCATAGACTTTTATCTCAACAGTTATTGTTACACTACTCTCTACTATATTGTCTTGCGCATTTGACGAGTGAACGCCTTCGTCTACTCGAATTATTTTGCCGGATAAAATTATATCGGCATTATCTTTTGTGGCAATCCTTAATTTTGTGTTAGACATGATCTCGTCTTTCAGTGCAGTTGTGAGGTCAAATTCCAGACCGCTCCTGAATGTGTCATTTTCAAAAATAGGAATGAAAATACTATTAATTTTGCGACTGATCAGTGATTTAGTTGTATATCCACATCCTGATATTATTGCAAAAAGGACTATGATACATGTTAACTGACTAAATGATATTTTCTTATAAAGACCAGTTTGTATAATTTGATGTTCTATTTTTGTCATTTTATCTTATGGCTCCTACTTTTTTAAGCATTTCAATTTTTTCTTCTGCCATTACTGCCCATACAGTATTCGGATAATTCGTTGTCACAGATTCAAAGTAGATGAACCCCGCATCCGGCCTTTTCTGTCGCAAATAAAATACACCTGTTTCATATTCTCTCTCAGCAAGTTTAATATCTATTTCACTAATAATTTCATTTGTTGCTCCGACCAAAGCTCCTTGTGGGTTATTTGCCAGATATATTTCAAACCCATCACGTGACTTAGTAAGCAAATCATAATTTCTCTCCTGTACACGGATATTACTTAATTTGCAATACGGAATTCTGAACTGAGCATACGGAACCCACTCGCTATTTGGATAATTCTCCATGACTGTCATAAAACTGTCTTGCGCCAGATCAAATTGTCGTAACTGGTAATAGCACTCTGCGATTTTCACTTGTGCGTCCGCAGCTATAAATCCAAGCGGATTTCGTTCTATTATCCTCTCAAATACCTTAATAGCTCCATTTTCATCACGTTCCATTTGAAAAACTCCGACCTTAAACTCTTTGTCTAGAATCTCTGATAATCTGCGAGTGGTGGGATCTTTATCAATCAATTGTTCATACGCACTGAATGAACTTTTATAATCACCTATCAGAAAATATGTCTTAGCTATGTTTAGTTGTGATTCTTCGGCAAGTTCTGTTCCGGGGTTATCTTTAATTACACCTTTAAAAACACCTATAGCACTTATATATTCCCTCTCAATCATCAATGAGACAGCATATTTGTATCGCTGATCAGACGTTTCTCTAGTCAGTTGATCAGGATTAACCCAGTTTGTTTCACCGGTCCATACCCACCCCGCAAATGATGCCTTTGTATCGACAAAGAAGAAAACCAAAAGAATGCAAAATACAAACAGTTGTTTATTCATGTCTCTCTCCACATCTTAAGTTTTTAATTTGGTATAAATAATATCTTAGCACTTTCTTCATTTCATCCTGAAGAAACAAATGCATTGGTAACAGCCTATAACGTAATAACTTATTTATTATTGAAATCCGTCTTCTACTGTCGGCACATTATAACCCAGGGTCTTAAGAATATTAGACTCCTTTTCATGCATGATCCTGGCATCATTTCTGTCTCCATCACGGTATCCCAGTAAGTGTAATAAACCATGTACAACATATAATATTATCTCAGCTTCAACGTCTATATTTTCTTTCATTGCGGTATCAACTGCCGTTTCTACTGAGACAACTATTTCACCGTTTAAAGCACTCTTATGATTGTTTAGAGGAAAAGCGATAACGTCTGTTACTTCATTCAAGTTAAAATACCTATTGTTAAGCTTCTTAATCTCCTTATTGTCAACAAAGGCGATGCTTAGTTTTGCGCCGTTAAACTTCTTGCCTAATACTTCTTTTGCTGCTCGCGTGATTATGCTGTTCTTTATTTTATAATGCTTTTGTAAATTTGCTATTTCGACAATCACTTTGTTAATAATATATTTATATTCGGTTTTATGGTTTTTTCTATAAGTAAGAAAGTCTTTTTCCGGTACTTTCTCACATGGCGACAATAAATCTATTAAGGCTGATTATCATACGCCTCTACAATATCACGAACAAGTCTGTGCCGCACTATATCCTTGCGTGTCAAGTAGACAAAGTCAACTCCTGAAACTCCTTTTAATCTTTTCTGTACATCTATCAGTCCTGATTTTTCTCCAGATGATAAATCTACTTGAGTGATATCTCCTGTAACCACTACCTTGGTCCTTATCCCAAACCGCGTCAGAAACGTCTTCATTTGCTTAACAGTACAATTCTGAGCTTCATCAAGAATAATAAATGAATCGTTAAGTGTTCTGCCTCTCATAAATGCAAGCGGTAGAACCTCTATCAAGTCATTCTCGATGTACTTCTTTACCTGCCCGGCGTCGATCATGTCCGCCAGGGCATCATACAGCGGCCGCAAGTATGGATTCACCTTTGCCTGAATATCACCTGGCAGAAATCCCAGCCGCTCCCCGGCCTCTACAGCAGGACGGGCCAGGATAATCTTTTTCAGATAACCACTCTTCATTGTGGAAAGTGCGAGAGAAACAGCCAAATATGTTTTTCCTGTTCCCGCAGGGCCTATACAAAAAACCAGGTCATTGTCCCTAATCGCCTTAATATATCTGGCTTGTCCTTCGGTTTTTGGCCTTATCGTCTGTCCTTTTGTAAAAACCTCGATTGACGGATCGGGGTAAATAGCCTCCGTTCCCCTTTCTACGCCTGCCATAACAATGTCAATGTCAGTGTCATCTAATCCTCCGGACTTCCTTATGATGCTTAATAAACTATTAATAACATCGGTTAGTTTTTTAACTCGACCTGTTTCGCCTTCGTATTTTAAAATCCCATTTCTGGCAACAATCTTAACGCCAAAGAGATCCTTCATGCGTTTCAGGTTCTTATCATGATGGCCAAACAAAACAGATGCTTCGTTATTATTTTCCAGATGAATTTTCTTCTCTATAATTATGCTGTTCGCTGATACCTCACTCATACTATAACGTTGCTATTTCTCCTCTGGATTAATATTTTATTATGATTAAGAAAAAATATGCTACCGGTATGCTTATAAGTAATGAATCCAGTATGTCAAGTAAGCCACCAAAAGCCGGAATAGCACTGCTAGAGTCCTTGACAGCCATATCCCTTTTTATTATAGATTCTATCAAATCCCCAATTATGCCTGACGCGCCTACCAATAGCCCAAAAGGTACTATTAGACAGAAAGACATCACTTTCATTCCCGGCAGAGCGTTCAGCCCTACAGCGATCATCAGGCTGCAAAATAAGGCAAATGCTGCACCTTCAATCGTTTTATTCGGACTGAAGGTTGTAAGCTTATGCCTCCCAAACTTCCTGCCAAAAAGATATCCTCCGATGTCTCCACCTTTGGTCAACAACAGCACAATGAGTATTAAATTCAGACCATTAGGCATATGCCGAATCGGCATAATGAATGACAGGAAAAAGCATATATATATTATTCCAAACACGGTAACAGAAACATTTTTAATCGTATCATCAATGCCTCGCTTAAGAGCCTGAACAAAAAACAACCAAAAGACTATAGGGAATAATATACAAGAATATATTGGTTTCAACCCCTCCTCGTAAGCAGATATCCAGAGCCCTGAGAAGACTATAATCCCGCCGATAATACCTGATACCTTGAATGGTGCAAAGCCTTTCTTTTCTACTATATTATAAAATTCAAATAAACATATTCCTGCGGCAAGGATACCCAGAATACCTATGCCTGTATCAGAGTTAAAGGCATAGTCGATATAAATTATGCCGCAAAACGCAAGCAGCATAGCGGCGCCAAGGATAATTCTCGTCTTGAGTACACTCATTCTATCAACCCGCCAAACCTTCTTTCCCTTTTTGCATAGTCACTTAAGGCTTCTTCCAGGTGTTTTTTCTTAAATTCAGGCCAATACACTGACGTAAACCACAGTTCTGCATAAGATACTTCCCATAGAAGAAAATTACTTATACGCATCTCTCCACCTGTTCTAATAAGCAAATCAGGATCAGACATACCTGACGTATACATGTACTCCTTAAAAACATCTTCATCAATGTCATTAAGCTTACGTGTTCCTTTTTTTACTTCCGCAGCCAGTTTTTTTGCCGCATCTATTATCTCAGTTCTTCCGCCATAATTCAGTGCAAGGCACAATATCATGCCTTTATTATTCTTGCTCTCTTCCATGCTGATAGAGAGCTCTTTTTTTACGTTGTCAGGCAGGGCTTCTGTCCGTCCAATTGTTTTGAGTATGATGTCATTGTCTTTTATTGTTTTTCTTTCCGTGATTAAAAATTTCTTCAACATTCTCATCAGGAAGTTTACTTCAGTTTTTGAACGTTTCCAATTCTCATTTGAGAACGCGTAGAGCGTTAATTGACCTATATGTTTTTTAGCGCACTCGGTCGCTATTTCCCTTACAGAATTAACGCCTTCTTCGTGTCCCCTGACCCTCATAAAACCTCTCCGCCTTGCCCAACGTCCGTTTCCGTCCATTATAATAGCGATGTGATTCGGTAATTTGTCTTTCTTCGTCATTATTTAAATACTGATAATCTGCGAACGTTCCGGACCAACAGAAACCATTCCTACTCTGACTCCAACAATATTCTCAATTGTTTTAATGTAATTCCTCGCCTTTTCAGGCAGGTTTTCCGCACTTCTGACTTTAGATGTATCTTCACACCAACCGGAGACTTCTTCATAAACCGGCTCACAATTATTCAAAACATCTATATCTGCAGGAAAAGTATTATACGATTTTTCATTACATTTATATCCCGTACAAATCCTGATAGTTTCCTGGTCATCAAGAACATCCAGTTTAGTTACAATAAGCGAATCTACACCACTAATCCTTACAGAATGCTGTATGGCTACCGCATCAAACCATCCACACCGCCTTGGTCTGCCGGTAGTTGACCCAAATTCTCCACCTTTTTTACGAATATGCTCTCCCTGTTCCCCCTCAACTTCTGAAGGGAAAGGACCACTGCCAACTCTGGTTGTATACGCCTTAGTTATTCCAATGATATTATGGATCTGCTTGGGGGACACCCCGGTACCGGAAGATACTCCACCGGCTCCGGAATTAGACGAAGTAGTAAAAGGGTAGGTCCCGAAATCTATGTCTAATAATGCGCCCTGAGCGCCTTCAAAGAGAATTTTCTTATTATCATTAATGGCCCTTGCCATTAAGTCTACCGTGTCACATACAAACGGAGCTATCTTATCTGCATACTCACAATACTCTTCGTAAATATCTTCCCAGGAAACAGGTTCATCATTATACAAATTAACGAAAATTCTGGTCTTCTCTTCTACATTTTTTTTGAGTTTTTCCTTAAAATGCTCTTTATCAAATAATTCGGATACTCGTATACCATCCCGCGATACCTTATCTGTATAACACGGTCCGATGCCCCGTCCAGTCGTACCAATCATAGAATTACCCTTTTGTTTTTCCATGAGTAAATCCAATTTTTTATGATACGGAAAAACGACATGCGCACGATCACTGATAAACAAATTCCCTGTTACATTAATGTTTTTCTTTGCTAATCCATTAATTTCCTCTAGAAACAAACTTGGGTCAAAAACAACCCCGTTCCCAATCACACATGTTTTGTCCTGGTGTAAAATTCCGGATGGTATTAAGTGAAATACAAACTTTTCGTCACCAATAATAAGGGTATGTCCCGCATTACCGCCGCCCTGATACCTGGCTATAATATCATAATCCTTTGCTAAGATGTCTATGATCTTGCCTTTGCCCTCATCTCCCCATTGCAATCCAATAACACAGGTATTTGCCATAAATCACTCACTTCCCAATCAATAAAATGTATAATTTACAAAAATCGAATCAACAGACTAAAAGACAGAAGCTGTTGATAAATATGAACTTGCAATTATAGATTATTAGCATTAAATGTCAACAAGAATAAGAATACGGCACATTTCCGCAATTTGTATTTAGATCGTATTCTTTACCGCTTTCAGTAATCTACCTGTCGAAACCAGGCAAAGATGCATTTATATCTCGCTAATCAATATTACAGTTTAACGATCTTTAAATGCAGGAGTCATGATTTGTGGTCGTAGATTGCAGATTAATGGTTGATTAATACCTGAATTGAGCGATTTTGTAGCTGCAACCGTTCGACTGAGCTCACGCCGATGCCTTGAGGTTGCGTAACTTACGTAAACCCATCAAGTGATGAACAGCGTCCGCCAAGGCGGGCGGCTACAACGGCATGTAATATTAAATCGCTCAATTCAGGTGTTAGAGTATTACTTATTTCGCATTACAAGGTCAACAAGAAGGCTTGTCTCAAGGTAATTAAAATCAATAGGCTTGGTTATATATTCGTCTGCTCCCGATTTCAGGGCTTCTTTACCAATATGTTCTTCTTTTACGGCAGTTACCATTATAATACCGATATCCTTGTCAAACTTCCTTATTCGCTTTAAGACCTCTATTCCTTCAATCCCTGGCATCCTTATGTCGAGAAGCATGGCATCAGGTTTTTCATTCTTTACCTTTTCTATAGCATCTTCTCCATTATTGGCCACAATAACGTCATACCCCTTCATTTCCAGAAACCTCTTAAGTAATTCACATGCCTTAACCTCATCGTCTACAACCAGTATTGTACTCAACGACTTCCTCCTTTCATTGGACTAATAATTTTTTTCGTGAATATTGAATGTCCATTATCAATATCACACGTCAGCAATCAATAATTATTCATCGGAACATCAATTATGAACATCGTCCCTTTTCTCTTCTCTCAACGGGCAAATCAATGATAAATGTTGTGCCGCGCCCCAATTCACTCTCTACCCCTAAAGACCCGCCATGATTTTTTATAATCCCGTATGATTCACAGAGACCAAAACCAACGCCTATAACTTTTTTCTTGGTACTATAGAAAGGTTCAAATATCTTGTGAATACTCTCGGTCTCAATACCACATCCTGAATCGATAAATTCTATTCTTACAAAAGGTCTTCCTCTAAGTATCAGGCTCTCTGTACTGATAGCTATCGTGCCACCTTCCGGCATGGCATCATACGCATTTTCTATCAAACTCAGAAATACCTGTCTTAACTTATCACCATTGATCGTAATCTTTTGTAATCCTTCTTTAAACCTTTTTATTAATTTGATCCTTCTTGACTTCATGCCAGATCCAACACTGGATGTTATCTTTTCCAGCAGGCTATTTATTCGAACCTCATCAGTTACAAATTCTTCCTCTTCTGTAAATACCATTAAATCTTTTGTCAATTTTTCAATACGATAGATCTCTTCCCTGATCGAATTCAAATCTTTTTCTGCCATTGAACCATTATCTACATCCATCAATAATAATTGAACATGACTTGAAATGATATTTAACGGATTTAATATTTCATGAAACAGACCGGATGTCAGTCTCTTGATAGATGCCATTTTATGTGATTCCATGAATTCTTTTTCCATCTGCTTGCGTTCGATGATGTCTCTTACTATGCCGATAGCATTCCATTTGTTTTTTATTTTGACAGACGAAAGAGATAATTCTATTGGAATTTCTGATCCGTCTCTCCTGATAGCCACAACTTCTACCGCTTTTCCTATCAGATTACCTACTCCCGTTTCCTTGAATCTTTCGAACCCTTCTAAATGTTTTTCCCTGAATTTTTCGGGTATAATTAATTTGCTTATTTTTTTCCCTACTGTTTCATCTCTTGAGTAGCCAAATATTTTATCAGCTGATTTGTTCCAATAAGATATCTTTCCATCATTATCTAGCATAATTATGGCATCATTAGCCGTATCACTAATCTTTCGAAATTTTTCTTCACTTTCTCTCAACGACTTTTCTACCAGCCTGCGCTCTTCATTTTCCCGTATTAGTTCACCGTTTACCTTCTCTAATTCTTTAGTGCGTTCTGCTATACGTTGTTCCAGAATTTCATTGAGTTCTTTTAATTTTCTTTCCGTTTTATGCTTGTAAAGAGCCATCTCAATAGCAATATGCAGTTCTTTTGCCGTAAAAGGCTTGAGGATATATCCATACGGATCGGTTATCTTTGCTCTTTTCAGCAGATCGCTATTCGCATAAGCAGTAAGATATACGATAGGGACATCAAAGGATTCATGAATTTTTCTGGCGGCCTCCACTCCGTCCATATCTCCTTCCAGCTTGATATCCATTAGCACTAAATCAGGACGCATTCTTAATGACTTCTGAATTGCTTCTTCTCCTGAAGAGATAACACCAACAATACCATAACCCCAGTTTTTTAACATTTCTTTTAAAGATTCTGAAATGGTGTGTTCGTCTTCGACAATCAGGATTCTTGCATTTGTCATGATATTTTCTCCGGCTAAACCCGGTCTATATTGGATACAGTATAAACCGATAAGCCCCGACAACCATCAATCTTTATTTTTCTAATTTATCATAAAGTGTATTGCGAATTACTTTCTCCAGGCTGTTTAAATCAACCGGTTTCGTGACATATCCATCTGCACCTGCCTTAAGGGCTTCCATAGCTACCGATTTTTCGATTACGACTGTCACCATGATAATACATACATCCTTGTCAAACTCTCTTATACGCTTTAAAACCTCGATGCCGTCCATTTCAGGCATATTTATGTCAAGAAGGATTATATCCGGTTTTTTACTTCTGACATTTTCCAGTGCATGCTTGCCACTACAGGAGGTAAAAACTTCATGGCATTTTCTTTTGAGAAATCTCTCAAGAAGCTCACATTCCTTGACCTCATCGTCTACAACCAGTATCTTGCTCATATATAGACCTCTTTTTAGTTAAAAAATAAGTAACTATTTTATCACCGCAAAGACGCAAAGAAAAACATAAAAAAATGGAGCAGAAGAATATTTGTCAGAAAAATATGCAGTTCTCATAATCGTTACATCAGTATCTCTTTTAAATATCAACTTTGCGTCCTTTGCGTCTTTGCGGTGAATAAATACAAAAATAATTGTATATTTTTAATTGTCTATCGTTGTCTGCCTCGTAGCCACTGTCATTGAATTAATGGATTTAATTTTCAAATGCAAAAACAAATCTTTTTTTGGAGTGCAGTGATCGTGTCACTGCTTTATTCAACACATCGACACGGTCGATGTACTCCATAAAACAAATAGGACACAGATTTTCGCAGATAAACACAGTTTAATTAAGGTGGATTCTTTACTTATGTGAAACTACTTCATTCAATCTAATCACTAATCTTAAGGCTTCATTGATTTCTTTTGCTGATTTAAAATAAGCCGAAACATCTTCATCTAATCTAAAAACGTGTTTGGCAAAACGATTTGGTTTCGACCTGGCAAAATCTTCTTTTTTTAATTCAGGCATTTCTTCATCTGGAATTCCGTCTTGCTGTTTATTATTCATATTCTCCTTTTAATAATATGCTCCTCTCTTTCGAGAGGATTCCAGTATTGGATTCCTCTCGAAAGAGAGGACTGTCGGCAACCAATAATCCAATAGTATATAAAAAAGGTGGATTCACTTCGTTTAATCCACCCTACTTCGCACCATACGTTTGCTTATTTATAAGGGTGGCGGCCGAATTCACGTATTTATAGGCATCATCACGGATGATGCACTCCATATTTCCCCCTTAATTCAATGACATTCCCAACGGGCCAGGCAATCAACAATCATAACCCCTCCCTGCCCGCCAGTTTGTCAGGTGGGAATCCTTAACAGGGTAAATCAATAATAAAGGTTGTACCTTTCCCTTCCTGGCTCTCTACACTTATTTTTCCACCATGATTTTGTATGATTTCATGTGATATACTCAGACCGAGGCCGGTCCCATTACCTTCCGTCTTGGTAGTAAAAAATGGATCAAATAGCTTACCAAGGATGTTTCTCGCAATACCGCACCCTGTATCTGCGAAGGAGATTTCTACAAAATCTCCTTCG
>JANLHC010000286.1 GCA_024654465.1 Candidatus Scalindua sp. | reverse complement strand
TTCCCTTTCGGATAATCCATCGCTTAAAGGTGTTCCCAAGAATTGGAGATTGAATATTCAAGATATATTGGTTTATAAGGGAGCTGGATTTGTAGTGCCAGTTGCGGGAACTATCAAACTCATGCCGGGAACCTGCTCAGATCCTGCTTACAGACGTGTGGATGTGGATGTGGAAACCGGTAGGGTAAAGGGACTTTTCTAGGTTGGATAGCTTAAGATATAGTTAGTTATATACATAAGAGAATCTGTCAGTTTGAGGGGTTTAACATTGGTTGGTTATCTTCTGCCCAAAGGCGTAGTAGAGGAATTAATAGATTGGGATTGAAATAAATAAAGATTTTTTGTCAAGTTTTCAAGGAGTTTGAATTATGTCAACTAGTAACAATTCTGTGATATTAAAAACAAATATCCCGTATCTGAAACTTTGCAACAGTGGAAAAGTAAGAGATATTTATGAGTCGGATGAGAGCTTGTTAATTATTGCAACAGATAAGATTTCCGCTTTTGATTATGTGCTTCCGGAACCGATATTTACGCCATCAACAAAAGCAACTTCCGGACACGATGAGAATATTACTTTCGATGAGGTTGTAAAGATTACGGGGAAGGAGATATTAACATAACTAAAATGAAAAAGATGACGAAAGGCCAATGGGAAGCAAAAATCAGTGAGGCAATGATAAAGTTTGAGAAAGAATTTATGGGTAGAGGGCCTACTGAAACAGTTACCTACATTATAAGAGATGTGATATAAGCACAAAAACCGGAGAGAGACTAATTGTTTTTGTACTAGACAAAGATTTAGGAAACAAATTTATTTAGTTTATTGTTGAATGGAGTTATAAATTGAGTAAGAATTTAGTAGGAATAATAATGGGTAGTGACTCTGATCTGGAAGTAATGAAAAATGCGGGACAGATTCTAGATAAGTTTTTAATAAGTTATGAGATAAACATCATTTCTGCTCATCGTACTCCTGATATGGCACATGAGTATGCGGTAAATGCGGAAGGATCGGGTTTAGAAGTAATCATTGCCGGTGCGGGAGGTGCGGCTCATCTGGCAGGAGTAATTGCATCGTTGACCCCCCTTCCTGTAATTGGAGTGCCTATGCACACACCGGGTCTGGGTGGAATTGATTCGCTTCTTTCCATAGCACAAATGCCATCCGGAGTGCCTGTTGCCACAATGGCTATTGGTAAAACCGGGGCGAAAAATGCGGCTATATTAGCAGCACAAATACTCGGTGTTAAGTTTCCAGATACAAGAGAGAAGATAATCGCGTATAAAAAAGAGATAGCTGAGCAGGTTATGGAAAAGAACAAAAGATTAAAAGAAGAGTGGTATAGTGCAAAAGTTTCATAGTACGTCCGGGTATAAACTTGAACTTGAGGTATTTAAAACTGTTCCCAATTAATGTAGAATATATTGTAAATAACTGGATGGATATATAAAGATGGCCAAACTTCTAATAGATTTTATAGATACGGTAGACACAAAACCTTCTGCAGGATCAAAAAGTAAAAAGACGAGCAGCTAGTAAGGACATTGTTATAGGACATTTCTAAATTGGCTTGACACTTAAGAAAAAGTACTTGACTAGGTTAATATATTAAATTATATTGACTCTTTCATTTTGCGGAAGACTGCGCAAAGATTCTTTTTTATATGAATTGTTGCAGAGTAAGCCAACACTTTTTCACAAGTTCTCTTTAGTTAAGAGTACAGGAAAGAGCGTTGGCTTTTTTTATTTGTATAGAAGGATATTGTTAGAGATTGTTTATGACATATTCATGCAGGAAGATTTACATAAAACTATCAGTTTTAAAGACCGTTTAAAAGCGAGATGACTCATTTCAGGAGAAAAACATGAAAAAGATAACGTTACAAATTAACCAGAAAGAGTATGAAGCAACTGATGGAGAGACCATCCTTGATGTTACAAAGAAAAACCATATCCATGTTCCAACTTTATGCCATTGGAGCCTGCTAAAACCATTTGGGCAGTGTAGGATGTGCGTTGTTGAAGTAGATGGGAACCTGGGGCCGGTGACAGCATGTAATGCTCCTGTTTGGGATGGTATGAGTGTTGTAACTGAGAGCGACAACATTGCTGAACTACGAAGGAACAACCTTAAGTTGATACTAGGTAACCACCCTAATGACTGTATGACATGTGAAAAGACAGGTAATTGTAAACTCCAAAATTATGCATACCAGTTTGACGTACATGCGGAGTGGAGTCAACAGACTATTAGAAAATTTCCTGAATATCCAAATAACGGAGTTATAGAGTGGGACAAAGATAAATGTATTATGTGTGCCAGGTGCGCGCGTACCTGCGCTGAACTCCAGGGTTCATACGCACTCGGGTTTAAGGCTAACGGATTTACGGCACTGGGCACACCAAATAAGACTAACATATCAAAAGAGGGTGATTGTGAACTCTGTGGTCAATGTATCGATGCGTGTCCGGTTGGAGCACTACAGGAGTTATCTGCGAAAGGCAAAGGACGCCCCTGGCAATTTGAAAAGACCAGGACCACCTGTACTTACTGCGGAACCGGTTGCAACTACTTCTTAAATGTAAAAGATAAGAAGGTCGTCTCTATCTCACCATGTTTCAAAGCTCCGGTTAATGACAGAGGAAGCCTCTGTGTAAAAGGTAGATTTGGTTACGAACACATACATCATAAAGACAGAATAACCACACCGCTTATAAGAAAGAACGGTAAACTGGAAGAAGCCAGTTGGGATGAAGCAATTTCCCTAATAGCTGAAAAGTTTACAGAGATCAAAAAGAAGCATGGTCCGGACAGCCTCGGATTCCTCTCTTCGTCAAGATGTACAAATGAAGAGAACTATATATTCCAGAAGCTTGCCCGAATGATGGGCACAAACAATGTTGATAACTGCGCAAGGGTATGCCACAGTGCCAGCGTCTCAGGACTTGCAGCATGTTATGGTGGTGGTGCCGCGACAAATTCATTTGATCAGATTCGTGATACGGAATTACTATTCGTAATAGGCGCTAATCCCTATGAAGCGCATCCTATTTTAGGACTTAAGATAAAAGATGCCTTGAAAAAGGGAACAAAACTGATTGTCGGTGATCCGAGAAAAACACAACTTGCGGAAAAGGCGGACGTATGGCTGAATCTGATACCGGGTACGAATATAGCTTTGTTAAATGGAATCATACACGTAATCCTAAAAGAGGGTCTTGAGGATAAGGAGTTTATAAAGACACGTACGGAAGGGATCGAAGAACTTAAAAAAGGAGTAAAAAAATACACGCCGGAATACGTTTCCGGTATAACCGGTGTGGCCGAGGACAGGATTATTGAAGCGGCCAGGATGTACGCTTCGACTGACAAGGCAATGATTATTTACAGTCTTGGAATGACGGAACATACAACGGGTACCTACAACGTCATGTCGCTTGGAAACCTTGCTACCGTTACCGGACACCTTGGAAGATCAAACGTAGGAATCAACCCGACCCGTGGACAGAATAACGTGCAGGGATCGTGTGACATGGGAGCGTTGCCTGATAAGCATGTAGGATATCAGATGGTTAACGATGAAAAGGTACTGAAGAAATTTGAAAAGGCTTGGAAAACAAAACTGGATAATAAGATTGGCATGACGTGTACCGAGATGGATATTGCGATGAATAAAGGCACGCTGAAGGGTTACTATATCTTCGGCGAAGACCCTGCCATGACAAATGCAAATGTCAATTTTGTGAAAAGCGGATTGAAAAAATTAGACTTCCTTGTAGTACAGGATATCCTCCCGACTGAAACTACAGAGTTTGCTCATGTGGTACTTCCGGGCTCAAGTCACGCGGAGAAAGATGGAACCTATACCAATGGGGAAAGAAGAATTCAGCTGATTCGAAAGGCGATAGAACCGTTATGTGGTAAAGCAGATTGGGAGACTATATGCCTAGTGGCAAAGGCACTTGGTATTAACAATATGGAATATGAATCACCATCAGACATATGGGATGAGTTAGCCAGTGTCGCTCCTATGTTTGCAGGTGTTACACATGAGAGATGTAATCCTGACGGAATTCAGTGGCCATGCCCAAGTTTAGACCATCCTGGTACAAAAATCATGTACGAAGAAAAATTTATCACTCCGAGTGGAAAAGCCAAATTCAATTTCCAGGAACACAGTGCTTCTGCGGAAGGTCCTGATGATAAGTACCCATTGATCCTGTCTACAGGACGGCGAAGGCATCATTATAACAACGGTTCCATGACCCGGAGATCAAGCACAATATATGACAAATGGCCGGAAGAAGCGCTTGAGTTGAATCCGTTTGATGCCAGAAGATTTAACATAACTAACAATGAAAGGATACTCGCCAGTTCAAGGAGAGGAAAGATTGAGGTAAAAGTACACATAACCGATAGAGTGCAGCCAGGCATTACGTTCCTTGCATTCCATCACAGAGATGCCTTGACTAACTTACTTACTAATGACGCATTCGATCCGGTATGTAAGATCCCTGAGCTTAAGTCATGCGCGATAAAGATTGAAAAGCTAAACGGACAGAAGTAAGTGATGTAGGATCGTTTTTGGTACCCGCCCGGATATGTCCGGGCGGGTACCACCCCCCTACTTAAGACTAGCAGATAGACTCATAAGTCCTTAACATTAAAGTAACCATTTGAAGATACTCCTGAGAACCTGGCAACGGCAATTTTAAAGTTGAGCAAAGATGAGTGTTTGAAAAAGAGATTAGCTGAGGCATCACTGAATAGAGCACAAGATACGTTTTCTTCAGAATCTATGGCTGCGCAAGTTGAAGAAGTTTTGAATTCAAGGAGATACTTATGAGTCGAAAAACGGTCATAGTTGATGGTTGTACTGCATGTGCGCACGTAGTACATGCTACTAATGAAATTATCACAATCTATCCAATAACACCATCTTCTCCTATTGCGGAAATTTGTGATGCAAAGTCCGCGAAAGGGCAGAAAAATATATGGGAATCAGTGCCAAAAGTCAGTCAGATGCAATCAGAAGCA
>JANLHC010000284.1 GCA_024654465.1 Candidatus Scalindua sp. | reverse complement strand
CCATGATATGTGCGGACTTCCGGAGCAAAAAGAACAGGTAACACTTTGTTAATATCAGGCAATCCTTCTTCTCCAAGAACAGATTCATCGGCCTTAACGTCTACTATTTCACCAACAAATAGAGTGTGTGTTCCTATTTCTGTATTATGTGTCATTTTGCATTCTAGTATTAAGGGGAATTCTTTGACATAAGGAGCATCAACCAGATCACTCTTTACAGGAGTCAGTCCGGTATCAGCAAATTTGTCTGTCTTGCTTCCCGTGGCAATCCCGAAATAATCAGCCTCTTTAGCATAGCGTTCAGAAGGGATATTTATGGTGAATGCTCTCTTCTCAATAATATTATTATATGAATGTGTGGCTTTTCTCAACGATATATTAACACTCTGCGGTTTTGAACAGCAAATGCCGCCCCAGGCAATCGTCATCACATTAGGTTTTCCTTCACTATCATATGTGCCCACTACCCAGAGAGGTGTAGGACATGCCAGAGTCTTTACTCCTAATGATTTTTTCATGAATATTTCTCCTTATCTGTATTGTTAATCTGCAAGCCCTTCCGTTATGTTATAAAACCAGAAGGTTTTTAATATCGTAGTGGCTATTCGTTATTGTTAGAGTATTGTTGGTGTTCGTTGTATTTATAAACCAACTCAATACCGGCGTCCTTAAACAGTCTTTCAGACTCTTCTCCCTGGTGATATTTTCTTTCACATACAACTCTTTTAATACCACAATTGACAAGAAGCATTGCACACGTTCTGCACGGTGTCATTCTGGTGTAGATAGTAGCACCTGATATTGATACACCTATCTTTGCTGCCTGACAGATGGCATTTTGTTCAGCATGGACGGTTCGCATGCAGTGTTCGGTGATGCTGCCATCTTCATGGGTTACCTTTTTCATATGGTGTCCGGCTTCGTCACAATGTGGGAAGCCGGAGGGGGAGCCAACATATCCGGATACTATGAATTGCCTGTCCTTTGCGATAACGCAACCACTCTTTCCACGATCGCAGGTTGCCCTCTTGGAAATAGCATTAGCTACCTCCATAAAATAGTCATCCCATGAGGGTCTTTCGTCATGATCCTTTTGTTTAATGTGATCGGTCATATGTTTAAAATATTATATATGGTTTATGTAAGTTAACCCTTGTGGGCTTTTTATATTAAAGCACTTCGACTCCACTCAGTGTGACATCGTTCAGAACACTCAGAGTGATGTCATCCTGAGCGGAGTCGAAGGATGGTTCTTGTCGAGACGTCAACCAACAGTCATGAACCGTAATCTGGTTTATCTAATTCAAGTCAATTTGATGAACTGTAATAACATTTTCTAATTTCATCAACTCTTCCAGTATTGTTTCATTGACCGGCTGATCAATGTTAATAAATGACACTGCTTCCTGCAAACAAGATTCGCTCGATCCCGGTATAAACGTTTTGTCCAGAGTCAATTGCATGCGGGAAACATTTATTTTGTGATTACCAAGGATAGATGTGGCTTTTCCGATTACTCCAGGTCTGTCATAATTATGAAGAACCAGGAGATAGCCATCCGGTATAACCTCCAGATAAAAATCATTAAATCGCACAAATCTATAATTTTTCTTGCCAAATACCGTACCTGCAATCAGGTTTGTCTCTTTTTCGCCAGTAACCGAAAGTGTGATCTTATTGGCAAATTCCTGTACATGATGAACTATATTTTCTTCCACTACTATTCCTCTGGATTCAGCCATGCTAAGAGCGTTTACATAGTTAACAGATCCGTCAGAAATGGTATTCAAAAAACCGTGTACCAACGCAGAAGTTAGTGCCCCTGTGTCATAATCGGTTACAGTACCTGAATAGCTAATAGTTAATTTTTT
>JANLHC010000280.1 GCA_024654465.1 Candidatus Scalindua sp. | reverse complement strand
TGCTGATCTGTTTGCTGTACGGCGGCTGATATAAAGGGAGGCTTTTTTATTATACTCCTTTTGCGTAACTATATTGTAATTGATAGTAAAGGAGTCCGGAATCCTTACTGCATTCCTGCTTTCATCTGAGTTATCGTTTTTTTCGCTCACAAGGTCACGTATGTTAATTAGGATAAATATGTTTGTATAGAGACATTTAGTATGATAAAAAAACGTCCTTATCATTTCAACAGTTATTTTTGAGCTTTAACAGTAATTACAATGGGATCTGGCACTCCCACTGCAATTTTTATTGGTATCTTAGAAGATGTGTACTATCACAAATTAACGGACCTCAATCTCTAAAAGCTCAATACCGGATAGATCTGACATACTTTCAACTGGTTTAGTGCCATCGTATCTACTTTCAAGAACAGCATCGCCGTTGTTATATATATTAATTGGCATGCGATTCATTGCTCTTTGTAATATAAATTTATAGTGAAATTCTTTGCGATTACCGTGATTTTTTGTAATAACAGAAACGATTCTGTTATTACCTCGTATTAGTTTATCGCCGGCATCACAAGAACTCTCATTATTAAACGTTTCTACCTTTTTAGTTTCCAGAAATACTAACGCAACTTCATCCCCCTGTGTTATGTCTGTAAGTTTAAACACCAATCCTTCCAATCCATCTTTTACTACAATCTTCGTTGGCGTACCATGCGTAATCCGCTTTGTATCGTTCCACGCATTCGGATTATCCAGGAAGTAATTTACAATTTTTCCAATTGCATAGCTTGTTTTATTTATTGAGAAAATGATAATAAATATTATAAGGACATTTTTGATATGTTTTGTTTTCATTATAGCTCTCTTATAGTAAGGTTAGTTAACTTCGTTAATCATTTTTTGAACTTTATTTTTAAAATCAGAATTCTTGTTCATTCTTGATGCTATATTTGTATAATCCTCCACACTTAAACCATGGTTTTGGACAATCTTACTCGTTTCATTATAATGTGCTTTATTACCCGCTTTATGCATGTACGATTGTACGTCAACAAAAGCTCTTGCAAAAGCCATTAATTTCAGATCATCTATTTCCTTGTTTGAGCTTTGCCTATAATATGCGTCCTCATTATACTGATATGTCGGTTTTCCTGTGTCATAAATCTTCATATCGAATGGACGTTCAGGGGCAGTTACCGGCTCTGGTGATGTGATCAGTTTTAATATCACAATAATCGAGACAAAGAGGATAAAAAATATAAGTATATATGTCTTCATATTGTTTATTTTAAGTGCTTTTTCTGTCAATCCATTTCGCCGTTTCAGGTGCTTTGTATGCTTCGAATTTTTCCAATAATTCATCCGGGCACTCATCTACAAGTATTGTGGAACGATGGGCCGCTTTTATGAATTGTTCAGAGACAGCATGATCAAGAAAGTCGATCAGCTTATCGTAATAGTGGCATACGTTCAGGATACCACATGGCTTCCGGTGCATTCCCAACTGTGACCATGTTATAATTTCAAGAATTTCTTCCATTGTACCTAAGCCTCCAGGCAAAGCGATAAAGCCATCAGAGAGATCAGCCATTAATGATTTCCGTTCATGCATGGAATCAACCTCTCTTAATTCGGTAATGCCTGTATGCGCAATTTCTTTAACAAAGAGTCCTTTAGGGATTATACCGATTACGTCTCCTCCTTCTTCAAGAACAGCATTAGCAATTTCACCCATTATTCCTACGCTTGCACCACCATATACCAGGTCGATATTTCTATTTACCATGGCATGTGCCAGCTGTCTGGCGACTCGCGCGTAATCAGGCTGTCCACCTGGGCTTGATCCACAATATACACACAATCTTTTCATCATATATTCCTGAGAGTAATCCGGGATTTAGCATTCAACGCTAAAATAACCAACATATATAGGAGTTTTTACAAACAATTCATTATATAGTAATCGACTTGATTTTCATCAGGAAAAAGTAAGTTTAAAAATCAAAAAATGGTTGGAAATTAATGGTGTTTTGTTTTAAAATAACTCTTTTGGGTTCTTAAGAATATTTTATCATAGAAGTTACAAATAAAACTTTATAAATAGACAGGAGACGCTATGGGCAGCACAACTCCGTTAACCAATAATAAAAAACTTTTGGTATGGGTAGGCGAAATGGCAAGAATGTGTCAACCTGATCAGGTTATCTGGTGTGATGGTAGCAATGAAGAATATGATGAAATGGCCGATATGCTGGTCAAGAGTGGTACATATGTAAAATTAAATGAAGAAAAAAGACCAAACTCTTATTGGGCAATTTCAGATCCTGCAGATGTCGCCCGAGTAGAAGATAGAACTTTTGTGTGCACGGAAAACGAGGAAGATGCCGGTCCAAACAATAATTGGTGTGACCCGGAAGAAATGAAGGCAGAGATGACTGCTCTTTATACCGGTTCTATGAAGGGGCGAGCCATGTATGTCGTTCCTTTCAGTATGGGTCCATTAGGTTCAAAAATTGCTCACATCGGTGTACAATTAACAGATTCTCCTTATGTTGCAAATAATTTAAAGATTATGACACGTATGGGGAAGGCTGTTTTAGATATTCTGGGTGAAGATGGTGTTTTTATTCCCTGTCTTCATTCTGTTGGCAGCCCATTGGAAGAGGGTCAGCAGGACGTTCCATGGCCATGTAATGCAGATAACAAATATATAACTCACTTTCCTGAGACTAGAACCATCTGGTCCTATGGCTCCGGTTATGGTGGTAACGCTCTGTTAGGAAAGAAATGTTTCGCGTTGCGTATCGCTTCTTCGATGGCAAGAGAAGAAGGATGGCTTGCCGAACACATGCTTATACTGGGGATTACACCTCCTAATGGTGAGAAGAAATATATTACAGCAGCATTTCCAAGTGCCTGCGGTAAAACTAATCTTGCAATGCTGAACGCGACCATTCCCGGGTGGAAGGTTGAATGCGTAGGTGATGATATTGCGTGGATGAAATTCGGTGAAGATGGCCGTCTTTACGCCATAAACCCTGAGGCTGGTTACTTTGGAGTTGCTCCGGGAACATCAATGAAAACGAATCCTAATTGTATGCTTACGATGAAGGAAAACAGCATTTTTACTAATGTGGCTTATACGGAAGATGGTGATGTCTGGTGGGAGGGAATGACAGATGAACCGCCAGCTAAATTAACAGACTGGAAAGGTAATGAATGGACGCCTGAGACAGGGACTCCTGCAGCACATCCGAACGCACGCTTCACGGCACATGCATCCCAGAATCCTGTAATTGATCCCGCGTGGGAAGATCCAAAGGGTGTTCCGATATCTGCGTTTCTTTTTGGCGGGCGACGGGCGAGCGTTGTGCCTCTGATTCATCAATCATTCAGCTGGCAGCATGGGACATTCCTTGGTTCTATAGCTTCATCTGAAAAGACAGCCGCTGCTGCGGGTAAGGTTGGAGAGCTTCGATACGATCCATTCGCAATGTTGCCTTTTTGCGGCTATCATATGGGAGATTATTTTAAACATTGGCTGGATATTGGGAAGAAAACCGATCCTGATAAATTACCAAAAATTTTCTATGTTAACTGGTTTCGTAAGGGTGACGATGGTAAGTTCCTGTGGCCGGGTTATGGCGAAAACAGTCGTGCTTTGAAATGGATAATTGAAAGAGTCTGCGGTGAAGGTAAGGCCGAAAAGACACCAATTGGATGGGTCCCAACTAAGGATGCACTGGATCTCGACGGTCTGGATATCTCAGATAGTGATTTAGAAGAGCTCTTAAAAGTGGATCCGGAAGAGTGGAAAAAACAGGTACCTTTAATAAGAGAACACCTTGCAAAATTCGGTGAGAGACTGCCGGAGGGGCTTAAAGATGAGATAGACGCCCTGGAGAAACGTCTAGATGCTTCCTAGCCACAAATAATAACATGGCTGAACCTGCATTCTAATCTTACTCTCATGATAAACTCAATTATACAAGTGACCTGTTTTGTATTTCTTGCATCCATACCTATTTAAAGGTGACAATTTTAAACGTAATGTGTATGTACCATATCGCCTTAGTTAGCTCCTCTGTTCTCATATTATCGGTATTCAGAACATATTCTTCAGGAAAATTCTGAATCACGATCAGTATGAACACCGGATGCTTAATCACTTTTGAATTTGCTTGACACTCTCTCTGTCTTTGCTAAGATAAAAACCACAAAAAAACAGTTAAAATCTGCTGCTGGCAGGAGATTCATGAGAAAAATTTTGGGCGATTAGCTCAGTTGGCTA
>JANLHC010000278.1 GCA_024654465.1 Candidatus Scalindua sp. | reverse complement strand
AATACCTCTCCTTTGAGTATAGTGAGCCTTCCTACCGCATTTACAAAACCATCTATAATCCTCACATCCACTACCTTCCATAAGAGATTTGAAACTCCGAGGGTCGGTTTAACAAAAGTTGCATCGTATATTTCATCAACAAAATATTTGTTTAATATGATATTGTAAATTCCTTTAAATCTCTTAGCAATAGCACCGGGCAGTTCAGGTTTTGAAATATACATCACATAAGCGATTACAATTCCGATGATAGCAATACCCGTCGATATACCCATCATTGAGAACATCAGGTTGGAAGAGACATGGTGCGATTCTCCTCCGTTAGCTAATCCGTGATGTCCGGCACCTATAACCGGAGCAAGGAATTCGTTTATTACGCTTAATGTCGGAAAGCCCAGAAATCCGCCAACTATGGAAAGAATAGCAAGCACTATTAATGGGAAAAGGATGCTCCTTGGTGATTCATGAACATGCTCCTCAACATGTTTGGTCATTTTTGATTTCCCGTGAAATGTCATGAAAAGCAGCCTGAACATGTAAAAGGCTGTTAAAAGGGCTGCTAAAGCTCCAAGACCCCAGAAGAAGAGATTGCCTTGTGTATATGCCTCCAGCAAGATTTCATCTTTACTGAAGAATCCGGCAAATGGCGGTATTCCAGCAATTGCAAGCGTACCAATGAAAAACGTTATGTACGTTATCGGCATAAACTTTTTCAGAGCGCCCATTTTTCTCATATCCTGTTCACCTCCCAGGCCATGAATCACACTTCCTGACCCCAGAAACAGTAGTGCTTTGAAAAAAGCGTGTGTAACCAGATGGAATACACCAGTAATGTATCCACCCAAACCACAGGCGAGAAACATATAACCTATCTGACTTACCGTGGAATACGCAAGGACCCTCTTAATATCGTTCTGCACAAGGCCGATACTTGCCGCAAACAGCGCGGTGGCTCCGCCTATCACTGCTACTACCGTCATGGTAAACGGAGACAATGTATATAATACGTTACACCTTACAACCATATATACACCGGCTGTAACCATAGTTGCCGCGTGAATCAACGCGCTGACCGGAGTAGGACCCTCCATAGCATCAGGAAGCCATGTATAAAGCGGAATTTGTGCGGATTTACCAACAGCACCTACGAATAGTAAGAGTGTTATGGTCGCTGCAACGACACTACCTATTTGCAGATGTTCCGGAGCGACTTGAAATACTTCTGTAAAGTCTATAGTACCAAAGGTGACAAAAATCAAGAGGATGGCAAGGATAAATCCGAAGTCCCCTACACGGTTTACAATAAATGCCTTCATTCCCGCGGTTGATGCGGATTTCTTCTCAAACCAGAATCCGATTAAAAGATATGAACAGAGGCCAACACCTTCCCACCCTATAAACATAAGCAGGAAATTATTAGCCAGAACAAGAAGTAACATTGAAAAGGTAAACAGATTCAGATAGGTAAAGTATCTATAGAAACTTTCATCCTCATGCATATAACCGATAGAATAGACATGGATAAGAAATCCTACACCGGTAACTACCAGTATCATCACAACCGAAAGCGGATCAACCTGTAAACCGGCAAGCGCCTTAAATGCACCAGAACCGATCCAGGTAAAATACTCTTTTTCAAACACCCTGTGTTCAGGTGAAAGCTTCAGCAGATCAAGGAGCACAAATACTGCAACGACAAACGATAATCCTATTGCAGCGCATCCGACAAAGCCGACTATAGATTTGTTAAGCCTCTTTCCCAGGAAACCATTTATTATAGTCCCTGCAAGCGGAAATAAGAGCACTAAACAGATTAAATCTAAAAAAGAATTCCCAAAGGGATTTGACATTATTTTATCCTTTTACCACTTCATTAAGTTTATGTTGTCTACATTAACAGTAGCTTTGTTTCTAAACAGGGCAATTATTATGGCAAGGCCAACGACCGCCTCTGCCGCTGCTACCGTCATTATGAAAAAAACAAAAATCTGGCCATCCATCGAATTCTGTTGACGCGAAAAAGTAACAAATGCGAGATTTACCGCATTCAGCATTAATTCAATACACATGAAAATAACCAGGGCATTTCTGTTGATTAAAACGCCCACTGCCCCCATCGAAAATAGAATACCGGAAAGTACTAAATACCATGTCAGTGGAACTGTCATCACTTCTCTTCCTTAATAATTTGTTTTTTTGCTAAAACTATGGCCCCTATAATAGCGGCAAACAAAAGTATAGACGCAATTTCAAAAGGTAAAACGTATTTTGTAAATAACATTTTACCCACAAGCTGTGTGTTCCCGATCTGGTCCATAACCTCCGGCGTATACTCCCCTCCCGCGCTTTGAAAAACTGTTCTCGCCATAATAATACCTATCATGACAACAAGGATCAGACCAAGAATGATGGCAGCAGGTTTCTGCATTGGCAGCTTGTTCCTGTCTCTTTCCAATTCATCTTTGTTTAGATTAAGCAACATGATAACAAAAACAAAGATCACCATTATTGCACCTGCATATACTATGACCTGTACAGCAGCAACAAACTGAGCATGCAACAGTACATACAAGACCGCAAGAGAAACCATTGTTTGAATGAGAAATACCGCGCTGTAAATCGGGTTTTTTTGAAAGATCACACCAATAGCACAGGCAATTATTATCAAACTCATTATTATGAACAATAGACTTTCGAGCATGGAATCAGACCTTATTTAGATTTTTTCTTAGCCTTCTTTTTAGTTTTTTTCTTAATTGGTACTAACAATTTTTCTTTATTAAAAATACGGTCATTCGCGTTTTCTGTAGCCAGCTCATACTCCTGCCTCAGGAATATAGCCTCCTCCGGACATACCTCCTCACAGTACCCGCAGAAAATACAACGGAACATATCAATTTCATAGGTTTCTGCATACCGTTTGCCATTTTCATTTTCCGCACCTTCAAGGTTAATACATTCAGACGGACAAACTGTAGAACAGAGCCCGCAAGCGACACACTTCTCATTGCCATCTTCGTCCCTCTGCAACTCATGCAAACCCCTGAAACGCGGATAAGGCGTCCACTTCTCATCAGGGTATTGCATCGTAACCACTTTAGATGGGCTAAGAAAATTCTTTAACGTAAGTGCCAAACCTTGTAATAATGGTTTTATCATATTTAGGTCTTCTAGAAAAATTGGACTCTTTGCGAGAGCAAGGTTACCTCCATTTCTGGAGGAATCCAGGAATTCGCTTATAACAGAGACATTACAACCCCTGTTATCAAAACATTTACTACTGCTACAGGAAGTAAAACCTTCCATGCAAACTGCATAAGTTGATCAATCCTGAACCTTGGGAAAGTGGATCTCAGCCATACGAAAAAGAATATACACAGAGCCATTTTAATCAAGAACCAGACAACTGGCGGCAGGAACGGACCTCTCCAGCCACCAAAAAAGAACGTAACGCCAACTGCCGATACGGTAATAATATTTGCATATTCTGCCATGAAGAATAGCGCAAACTTCATGCTGCTATATTCTGTATGGAATCCTGAAACCAGTTCAGTCTCTGCTTCTGGTAAATCAAACGGACATCTATTGGTTTCCGCTATAGCACTTATCGCGAACACGATAAAAGCTACAGGCTGCAACACAACAAACCACAAATGGGTTTGAGCATTAACCGTATCTACAAGGCTTAATGATTCTGTCATCATAATAACCCCTATCAAAGACAATCCCATTGACAGTTCATAACTAATCATCTGAGCAGAAGATCTCAATCCACCCAGTAGTGAATACTTATTGTTAGATGACCAACCCCCTAATAAAATACCATAAACACCAACAGAAGAAACGGCAAGGATAAATAGTATGCCAATGTTTACATCTGCAATTACCATATCTATACTTACACCCATAATGCTTATCGTATCCCCAAAAGGGATAACGGCGATTGCCAAAAGGGCAGGGACCATAGCTATCGCGGGTGACACGATAAACAAAAGCTTGCTGGCATTTGCCGGAATTATGTCTTCCTTCAATATTAACTTAAGTCCATCCGCAATAGGCTGAAGCAAACCATGCCATCCTACTCTCATGGGTCCCAACCGAACCTGCATATGGGCCATAACTTTCCTTTCAACCCAGATAAGATAGGCGATAACCAG
>JANLHC010000037.1 GCA_024654465.1 Candidatus Scalindua sp. | reverse complement strand
ACCATTTTAATAACAGGATTTATTATTGAAATCCTTTGCGGTGCAATTGCTTACAGCGGGGACATAAAAAAGAATATCCCCAGTTTTGCTATCTTGTATACCGCCTCTTTTATTACGTATATGTTTGCCAT
The DNA here is from genome assembly GCA_024654465.1 of Candidatus Scalindua sp. Taxonomy (GTDB): domain Bacteria; phylum Planctomycetota; class Brocadiia; order Brocadiales; family Scalinduaceae; genus Scalindua. The sequence goes on along the minus strand of JANLHC010000037.1, from coordinate 3,393 downwards.
ATACTACATTTCAAAAAACGAGGAGACGAATGAACAGGATAATAACAGTTCGAGGGCAGTTCTCTGGGCTATTATCGTTTTTTCATTGATGTTTCGGCTTACACTTTTACCGGTGGCTCCTTCAGACGACATATATCGTTATTTATGGGAAGGGAAATTGCAACTGAACGGGATAAACCCTTACTCTCATCCACCGGAAGCTTCCAGCCTGGAACATCTCAGGGATGGTTTTTTCTCAGGTATTAATCACAAGCATCTGTCTACGATTTATCCTCCGCTTACGCTTATGGTGTTTGCAGTAGCCGATTATGTTTCACATACTATAATATCAATGAAGTCTGTTTTCCTGGTCTTTGATGTTCTGTCAATTTTCATATTATTGAAGTTTTTAAGGGTGATGGGAAAAGATTCGCATAATGTGTTAACGTATGCGTGGAGCCCGTTAATCCTTATCAGTTTTGCAGCAAGAGGCCACTGTGATTCACTTCAGATATTCCTTGTTATACTTGCGTTGTATCTCTGTGTGATTAGAAAAAATTTGGGAACAGTCTTTTCTATTGCCCTTGCAGTAATGTCCAAATTTATATTCATCATTATTGCGCCTTTTCTGATTCCAGTTAAAAAACTTAAATATATTGTAGTATTATTTGCCGTTATTGCCGTTTTGTATTTACCATATATTAGCGCCGGTAAAGGGCTGTTTTCTACCCTCTTTCATTTTGGGACACAGTATCATTTTAACGATTCTGCACATTTCCTGATTTTCTGTTTATGCATAGGTTCACCTCTGGCGTCTAAAATAGTAACGGCATTGATCTTTGGATCGGTTCTTTTCTTTTTATATAAAAAATATTTAAATTGTTTAATTACAGATAATAATGGGAATCCTCCTCTTGCCTCCTCCTCTAAAAAGGAAGCTGAAAAAAGAGGGAATATAGAGATGAATAATTTTGTCTTAAATTATGCTTTCGTCGCTATTGGGACTTTTTTAATATTGGCCCCAACATTACATCCGTGGTATCTGACATGGATTATCCCCTTTCTCTGTTTTAACAAAAACAGGGCGTGGCTTGTCCTGACCGGAACTGTTATTTGTTATTATTTCATGAGCCATGAACTGTTTTCTAAAATGATATGGTATAATGACGAATGGGTATGGAAAGAAGTGCACTGGCTTAAGCTGCCGGAATACCTTCCCTTTTATGTCTTGCTAATTTATGGATGGTTAAAAACCCGTCTTGCCACTAAGGCACAAAGACACGAAGAAAAAGCATGAAATATAGTAATGTTAATCGAGAGAGTTTGTCATCAACAATAATCACCTTTTCTATCATGTGAACATGCGAGGAGGGAAGGATGATGGAACGCAATGAATCTGTTTATTTAAAATCAATATTCACTTAGTGTCTTTCTGCCTTAGTGGCTCAGTTTTTCTTTTTTTTTACAAAATGTTTTATTGGAGGTAGAAGTTAAAATGGAAATAACAGAAAAATCGGTTTTTTACGCACCTGATTATTATCATATAGAACAAGACTCTCTTCATCTGTTTCTCGATCCCGAAATGCCGAACTGGATTATTACTGATAAAAGAGGTAGTCAGATTATAGATGATATTAAGAATTGCAAAAACGTTAAGGAGCTGATGCACAACTATGCAAAAAATTTTGATATGGACTACACCAGAGCATGGTTGGAGGTTCATACTTTACTGAAGGATCTGATAAGGTCTGAATTTCTGACATCAGAACCAATAAAGAGGATCGAATACACGGGGCGTGCAGATTTCATTCATGCGGACAAACTCAATGAGTTGTGGATACACACAAATAATTCATGCAATCTGACATGTTCGCATTGCCTGGTAAATTCATCACCAAATGAGGACAGAGGCCTTTCAACAGAAAGCATCAAAAATATTATTGATGAGGCTGCGGTATTGGGAACATCCCGCTTTTACTTCACGGGTGGAGAACCATTCATGAGGAAGGATATTTTTGAACTTATTGATTATGTCTGTAATCAAAAAGAGTCCGAACTCATAATACTTACGAATGGAACACTCCTGAAGGGAGAAACCATAGAAAAGTTACAAAAATTTGATAAGAAGCTCTTAAAGATCCAGATAAGTCTTGATGGTTCAAAGCCGGAGATCAATGACCCGTTAAGAGGCAAGGGTAGTTTTAATCTGATCGTTGAAGGGATTAAGAATATTGTTGGTGCCGGATATTCTCCAACGATAACAACAGTCGTTGCGAACAGCAACATAGATGACATCCCGGAGACGACAAAATTGCTTGCGTTATTAGGCGTAAAAACTCACCATCTTTTATGGGCTCATAAGAGGGGCAGGATAACTGACAATGGCAATAATTCCATTCCTCCGATAGATAAGGTGATTGAAGTAACGAGAAAAGTGAAGGAGGTTGCCGGAGAATCGGGTATCTCAGTTGACAACCATGACTCATACAAGTTCAGGGCAAACAGCAACAGGGGAACGCGGTATGATTTGGGGAATGCCTGTTACGACAGCGTGTGTGTCTATTCAAACGGTGACGTTTATCCATCTGCTTCATTTGCCGGTCATGCAGGTCTGAGGTGCGGAAATGTTCTTGATAATACGCTCAGGGAAATCTGGGAAAACAGCAATATGAGCAAGGCATTCAGAAATGCGACACTTCAGAATAAGGAAAAGTGTAAGGAGTGTCATATTAAATTTATATGTGGAGGTGGGGACATTGAACATTCATTCTTTTACTCAGAGAACGGGTTCAAGCTGGAAACCGATAAATTTCCAGAGAACGTCGGCATACATGCCTTGGATCCTTATTGTGATCTGCACAAGGAGATAACAAAGGATGTTGTCTTTGAACTTGCCGAAGTCAGGAAGAAAATGCAGGAGAGAAAAACAGGATTCAGTGCTCCTACTGTCTTAAGGTCGATGGGTGATGGCGCTGCTGTTTGTGGCGCTGATGAACAAGTTGCAGATTCACAATCTGTTTACACTCTTCATTCCAACTGTGTACTCTCTTTCGATGTTGATAAGCCCAGGAGTATTGTGCGTGAATTTTACGGTAAAGCTGCGGAAGAGCCTCAGGAAGAACTATGCTGCCCGACAAAGAATTCTCAGGAAGATACCAGCCATATTCCACAAGAAGTATTGGATAGGTTCTATGGATGCGGGAGCCCGACAATTATTGCTAAGGTTCTACCGGGAGAGACCATGGTTGATCTGGGAGCTGGCGCGGGTATTGACTGTTTCATTGCCGCTAAAAAAGTCGGCCAGAAGGGGAAGATTTACGGAATTGATATGACGGATGAAATGCTGAAGGTTGCTAACGAGAACAGAAAGCTGGTGGCAAAGAATCTCGGTTACGATATTGTGGAGTTCAGGAA
>JANLHC010000265.1 GCA_024654465.1 Candidatus Scalindua sp. | reverse complement strand
CTAATCCATACGAGTACGTACTTCCTTAATTAACGGGAGAAGAGCGTCTATCTCTTCTTTAGTCAACCTTCCCAATTTAGCAAACCGGAGCTCACCCTTACTGTTTTTATTCTCTCGGGTAAGTTGCAGTTTTTTGGTACCCTTATTGTAGGAAAAAACACTTGCAGTTAACTTCTCTTGATCATTTTCCCATGACTTTGCGATTACACATTCATCCAATGCTTTGTCATACGGCATTTTAACCTCCAGCTATTAAGTTAAAATATTACCATTAAAATTGTATTGGTGATAACGCTCTCTTCTATTTATTAACGTATTAATTTTTTAAACAAACGATTTCCATTTGGATTAAATCAGCTTTACAAAGTTTGTGCAAAACAGTCTTGCCTGCGCTTTGTAGCTCTCTGATTTTATTTTAGTATCAGCAATAATCTGATCAGGATCTACTATGTCTTTTAATGAATCAACCTCATCTCTATAAGCATCAATCCATTGATAAATCATTTGGTCTGTGACTTCAACATGAAACTGGAGACCATAAATGTTATGACCTACCCTGAACGCCTGATTCGGACAAAGTTCTGATTCGGCAAGTCTAACGGCTCCTTCGGGAATATCGAACGTATCCCCATGCCACTGGAATACGTCAAACTCTCCCTGAAACCCTTGAAACAGAGGATCACTCGAACCCTCCTCAGTCACAGATACGTTAAACCAACCGATCTCCTTTTGAGGATTTTTCTTTACTAATGCCCCTTTGGCTTTTGCAATTAACTGAGCGCCAAGACAAAAACCTAAAGTTGGCAATCCCTTTTCTATAACCTCTTTCAAGAATTCATCTTCTTGTCTAAGAAAAGGATATTTATCCTCTTCATATACGTTCATCGGCCCCCCGAGTACAATGACTGCAGAGGTATCAGAAAGGGAATTTGGTAGAGGTTCTCCGTTGAAGACGTCGATTACATCGTAAGAGATGCCGTCATCATTTAAAAAATCGCCTATTGTACCAGGCCCCTCAATGTCAATATGTTTAATTATTGTTACTGTCATCTGCCACCTTAAACACACAAAATTCAGCACACATTGAGCAAACGTCAGCATTCTGTGGTGAGCCTTTTTCTCTTATTTTTCTTGCATGAGCCGGATCAATACACGTTGAAAATTGCCCTTCCCAGTCACGCTTTCGCCTGAGTTGAGACATTGTTTTGTCCCATTCCCAGGCTGATTTTATACCTTTTGCAATATCAGCAGCGTGAGCTGCAATACGTACCGCAATGACACCATCATGCACATCTTGAGGCTTCGGCAGGCCCAGGTGTTCTGTTGGCGTAACATAACAGAGAAAATCAGCTCCCGCGGATGCCGCGATAGCGCCCCCTATTGCAGATGTAATATGATCGTATCCCGGAGCAATATCTGTCACAATTGGCCCAAGGACGTAAAATGGCGCACCTTTACAAAGTTCTTTTTGTAACTGAACCTGAGACTGAATCTGGTTAAGAGGAACATGACCCGGACCTTCTACTATTACCTGTACATCCGCCTCCCACGCTCTTTGAGTAAGCTCCGCTAATACATTCAATTCATAAATCTGCGCCCTGTCAACTGCGTCCGCTAATGCGCCCGGCCTCAATGCATCTCCCAGACTCAATGTTACATCGTACTCATATGCAATTGATAATATTTCATCAAACTGTTCGTAAAGCGGGTTTTCTTTCTTGTGAAAAGACATCCAGTCTACAAGGAAAGAACCTCCCCTGCTGACAACACCACATACCCTTTTCTGGTTTATCAGATGCTTCAAGACACCCTGTGTCGCGCCGCAATGAACCGTAATATAATCTATCCCATCCTCACAATGACGTTTTATCGCGTCAATCATACTTGTAGCCGTCATATCTCTGACGGAATGTTTCTGCATAACAGCATCAACTGCAGCTTCATAGATCGGCACACTACCAATGGTAATCGAACAATTTTCCATTATCTTCAGTCTGATTTCACGAAGATCTCCACCCGTACTGAGATCCATCACAGTGTCTGCCTGCGCGTCTTCAGCTGCACGAAGTTTTTCCAGCTCTTCTTCCACTCCATGATAGTCAGCTGACGTACCAATGTTTGCGTTGACTTTAGTTCTGAGATCTTTGCCGATACCACAGATTTTCTTTATCGAATGTTTCTTATTGCATGGAATTACGACCTTTCCTTCAGCCATGTTTACCCTTAAAGTTTCGACATCGCAGTCCTCAAGTTGTGCAACCCGCTCCATCTCGGGCGTTATTTTGTTTAACCGTGCCTGCTTTAACTGCGTCATGTTATCTCTCCGTTTTTCTTTTTTCGTGCTGTATCAAAATATTAACAGGAAACCGCAAGTGCGTACAAGCTCTGAACCTCTTCCTTGCTTAGTGCCCTGTATTTTCCAACCCTTAGACTATAGTGCATTTTCAAAGGTCCGATTTTAACCCTTTTCAGTGAAATTACCGGATGTTCTATTGTAGCAAGTATACGTCTTATTTCTCTGTTCTTACCTTCTCTGAGTACTATCTCTATGGCACTGTGTTTGTATCTTCTGGAAATGATTTTAACCCTGGCAGGCGATGCCTTGCCCTCAGAAATCCAAACACCCCGCCTAAGGACTCGTATAGCCGGATCTGAAACTCTTCCTTTAACTACGGCCAAATATGTTTTCTCTATCCCGTACCTTGGATGAGAAAGCAGATTTGCCAGTTCACCATCATTCGTTATTATAATAAGCCCTTCACTGTCTTTATCCAGCCTCCCTACGGTATATACTCGCTGCTCTATATGGTTTAGTAAATCAATGGCCCTGGGATCATTAGAGTTTGCAACATTTGTACAAACATATCCTCTGGGTTTATTGAGAAGAAAATATATTTTTTTCTGCTTTTTTATAGACTCGCCGTCACAATAAACGCTATCCTTAGCCGAATCTACCATTTGACCCAGCTTCGTTACACGCTTACCACCAATTGATACACGTCCGGATTCTATTAAGCTTTCACATTTGCGCCTGGATCCCAGACCTGCTTCTGCTAGAAATTTGTGGAGTCTTTCCATGATTTGTTATATAGAAAATAAAGGGATATTCGCTTCATTCTAATTATTCTTATTGGACCCTGGAACCAGGTCCAACGTCTTTCTCTGTGGTAAGTAATACTACATTATCGCCATCCCTTGCGGCAAGAAGCATACCCTCACTTTCCACACCTCTTAAAACAGCCGGGGCGAGATTGTTGACAACAACGATTTTTTTGCCAACGAGCTCTTCCATACTGTAATGATTCTTTATTCCTGCCACCAGTTGCTTCTCTCCATCTCCGGCATCAATCTTTAATACCAGTAATTTATCTGCATTCGGGTGCTCTTCAACCGCTTTTATCACCGCTACCCGTAAGTCGATTTCAGAAAAATCTTGAATACTAATTGTCATATTAACCTCTCTGCATTGTAACTAAGATTCACTTTTTAATTGATTTTCGATTTTAACAAATGTCTTTCTTGATTAGCAAGCTAAAACTGCATGATTAGTATTTAACCTTTAAAAGGCATAAACCATTTGCCGCAACAGTATTTCCGGCTTTTGCCCTGGTCCCGGATTTCACTACATTTTTAAATTCTGAGATCGTCATCTTCCCCTTACCGACCTCAAGCAATGTTCCTACAATTGACCTGACCATTTTATACAGAAACCCGTCTGCCTCTACAGTAAACATCAAAAATTTACCCTTCTTTTTAATCTCCAGTTTCATTATAGTCCTTACACTACTGAGAACTTCTGATTTTGATTTGAATGTGCTGAAATCGTGTTTGCCCATTAGAACCTTTGACGCTTTCCGCATTTTTTCAATATCTAAAGGCGTACTGTAGTGAAGACAATAATTCCTGCCGATTGCATTTCTGATATTGCAGTTTAAAATTGTATAACAGTAGATCTTGGATTTTGCACTATACCGGGAATGAAACTTCTCAGGAACCTTCTTTGCAGATTTCACTACGATATCTTTCGGAAGATAGGAATTTATTGCCTGTACTAAATTATAGACAGGAATATTTGATTTCGTTTTAAAATTGGCAACCTGACCAACTGCATGAGTACCTGCATCAGTCCTGCCAGAGCCTTGAAGCGCTACCTCTTCATTAACAACTCTCTCTATCGCCTTACTAAGCTTTCCATGAATCGTGATTCCATTCTTCTGCTGCTGCCAACCGACATAATTCGTACCATCATACTCTATAACCAGTTTTATGTTATTCACGAGAAGTTTCTACAAGAGGTGAAGCACCGTTCATTAAAGTAAGCTGCCTCCGGCAGCAACTTTTCGCCACTAAGGCACCAAGCCACAAAGAAAAACTTAGTGTCTTAGTGACTTTGTGGCAACTTTGAATTTCCTATACATTAAAGTAGAGAAAACGGTGTCGGTTAAAAGAGTGAGTAAAGAGTTGGTAATATACAGATATATTGAAAGCTTCTTTTCAAGAGAACTAAAAAAAAGGGGTGTTTGGTGGCGAAGCTACCCAGATAAGCCCAAAACTGGGTAAATTACTGTCAAGGCTTTTCCCCGACACCTCCACCCCATTATATTAGAGAATCAATGTTAATAGTCGAAATTATTTGTATGTACAAGCGTAATGTCACTCACGTCTTATTATTCTATTTCCTGCCTGTTTGTTTGTCAACTATGAAAATAAACCATAATTTGTCCTCTCTTCTGCTTTAAATTTGCTCAAAGCTCCATGTTCTTGAATAAAACAGATTTGTATGATGCTGCATTTTAGTTGGAATTCTTAAAAAAATGGAATAATTGAGAGAAAAATGATACAAATTAAAACCACTTGCAATAGTGACATTTGACGTTACATTTTAGTCTGATAGGAGATAAAAACTTGAATGACTCAGACAATAATATAAAAATCGGTGCATATGTTTATCCTGGCTGGCATGCATGTGTTGAACGGGACAGTAAATTTTCACCTGGTTGGAGTGAGTGGGACCTTGTACTGAATGCACCGGAACGTTTTCACAATCATAATCAGCCGCGGCTGCCTGCTGATGGACCTTATGACGATTCTGTCCCCTCTACCGCGCAGAAGCAGGTCAGACTTGCCCGTAAATATGGTGTTGACTTCTTTGTGCATGGTTTTTTCTGGTCACGGGGAAAGCGTGTCTTTGAGGCGGCTCTGGATAATGGATTTCTCGGTACGGATGGCGGCGGTGACTTTCCGTTCTCCCTGATGTGGGCAAACCGTATGCCTCGCGGAATTCTTCCGGTAAAACACAAATCCGGTCATAGTATTGGTCCGGGCAGACTTGTTTACACTGACCCGGATGATTTTGTGGAGTTGATAAAATTTCTTGAGGAAAGATATTTTTCAAAGACAAACTACCTTCGCATAAACGAAATGCCAATGTTCTCCATATTCGACAGCACCTTTTTTCTACGACAGTTGGGCGAAGGACTTGCATCACTGGCAATCCATAAAGCTAAGGACTATCTGAGGAAAAAAGGATATCCCGGCCTTCATCTAATGGCCATTAATCCCGCACCGGCTAAGATTGATGAGTTCATGAAGGCGGGGTTTGACAGTATTAGCCACTATGTATGGCTTCCTGACTGGAAGGGTGAGTACCAGCAAGATTATGGAAAACTGGTAAAGAAGCGTAGCAGCGAATGGAAAGGTTTTGCTGATAAATCAGGACTTACATACTACCCATCCGTATCGCCCGGTTGGGATGCTACACCACGAGCCGCCGTAAAAGGGTACCATATGACTGAACGTTATCCATGGTGGCCTGTTGTAATAAACGAAGATCCCTCGCTTTTTTCCGATTTTCTTGGCCGTGCAATCAAATACACAAAGACATTCAATAAACCGCAACTCACCTTCATTGCATCATGGAATGAGTGGAGTGAAGGTCATTACCTGGAACCGGACAAACGCTTTGGTACCGCGTGGTTGGAGGCAGTCAGAAAGGCGAAACAGGATGCATTCTGACTGGTCGACTGTATCCGTAGACATGGAGATCACAAACCAGTGCGGCAGTGAATGCCTCATGTGTCCGCGCGAAGGCATCATCAGGCCGAAAGGCATGATGTCAGATAATGCATTCAAGATTGTTTCAGATAAACTTGTCAGAGAAGGAAGCCTTATTACGTTTTCCGGAATGGGTGACCCTCTGTCACATCCCAGAGTTTTCGAATGGATATCTGGCATTCGAAGTAAAAATAGTGATGTGGGAATAGTGATAAATCCTGCATCATTAAATAAGGGAATTTCACAAAAGCTTATTGAGTCCCGACCAAATTCCATTACCATTTCATTTCCAAGCATACAAAAAGAGGTATTTGAGAAACTGTGCCCGACGGTACTTTTTGAAGAAGCTTTAAAACGGACACTGGAACTGGTTGATCTATCTCGCGGAAAAGTTGGTTTGAGGATAGCGGGTATAACAACTGAGATAAACGGTGATGAACAGAAAGATTATGTCAGTTTCTGGAAGCTGCGGGATATCAGAGCGGTTATGACTGCATGTCACGGACGGGGTGGAAACTTAAAGGATTCTGATATATATGAACTAAAAACTTCCAGCCTGGACTCCGGAAGGTGTGGCCTGTTTCAATTTCACACCTTTGTAACATGGGAAGCAGAAGTGCTGGCATGTTGTCACGACCTGACCGGTGCGACAAGAATCGGAGATCTGATTAATGATGATGTTTCGATAATAGCCGAAAGGAAGCAGAATATCCTGAAAGACGTTATGCCTTTTCCTGTATGCCAACAGTGTGACGAACCGCTGAGACTATACCCTCCTCCTCAAGGCCCACCACCGAAAAGCAGAAAAGAACGGACTAGATTTTTTCGTTCAATCAGCCGGGACAATTTATCTTGATGAAACTTTCATGGAAAATTTGTGCATATGCAAATCTCAAATGTAGAGTTTTATTCTTCCACCTCCACCTCTACCTCATCGTTCTCTTCATCTATATAAGTACCAAATGGACCGCGAGTACCAGGTGCATAGTCCTTTTCAACTGCTTTCTTACCAGGTATGTGGATCTTGACTTTTCCGTTTATAGTCTTAAAAGGAGATTGTGAAACCTCAACTTTAAATGTATTACCCAGAATCCTGGCTTTCTCAAATTTCTCTTGAGAATATTTGTAAACAAGGTGAACAGGACTAGGGCCTTTTTTACTTACAAGAGATTTCCCTTCCTGATCATAAAGCGTTATTGTCAGCTCCCTTTCCGCAGGTTCCCAGGAAGCATCAACTTCAATAACACCGGGATATTTTGCAAGAAATCGTATCTCTCTCGGATATACATCAGTCCCCTGCTTTAGAATACTGGGCAGATAAAATGAGTGCTCAACATTACTATCTGCCAGAACATTTTTCCGACCTATTGTTGTAAAAATAACCGCCATTGCAATACTCAACAGTACCATTAAACATGTCCTTTTGGATAATAAGCAACTCATTGTCAAAACCCTCTGAATGATAAACCTCACTATACTAATAAGTTATGTATTATTTAAACAGAGCAGAAACATGTGTAATCCATGCTCCATACGATGATTACGCTATTCGGTAATAATGAGAACTACAATGTAAGCAAAAGATATACCTTGGTATCGTAAGTTCAAAGAAAATGATGTTTTTGCAAATGGCAGATAAGAAACAATGAAACTTTGCCCATTTAGTTACATATTGACATTTTCCGTTGACATACTAAATTGAATTTCCTATGCTAGCGCTCCAAATGTAACGGTAAAAGATATTTATTCTGACATAAAACACAGGAAACAAGTTAACCGTCCTCTGTCATTCCCGCAATCTGTTGAGCGGGAATCTAGAATTACCGTGAAAGTGGTAACCAGATTCCAATTTTCATGGGAATGACATATGGCAACATTGCGATACTTGATAAATAAGTAAAAAATATACGATTTAACATTTAAAAATGGAGGTGTATAAATGGATTGGGGAATGAAAAACCGACTCTCTTCAATAATGGGATCTGATGGCAAATGTATGTTCATGCCGATAGATCATGGATATTTTCTGGGACCCACCAAGAACCTGGAGAAACCCGGTGAGACAATTAAGCCAATTATCGAATACTGTGATGCGCTCTTTGTCACAAGAGGCGTATTGCGTGCTGCCATAGATCCGGTCGGCAGCAAACCGATCATACTTCGCGTATCAGGCGGTACAAGTGTGGTTGGAGGAGATCTCGCAAATGAAGGGCTCACTACTTCCATAAAGGATGCTGTAAGGCTTAATGTAGCCGGGGTAGGGCTGTCAGTCTTTATAGGCAGTAGTTATGAACGTCAGACACTTCTAAATCTTGGAAAACTCGTGGACGAATGCGAAGAGTACGGTATTCCTGTCATGGCGGTTACGGCTGTTGGAAAAGAGCTGGAAAAACGTGATGCGAGGTATTTAGCACTGTGCTGCCGTATCGCCGCAGAAATTGGTGCCAAGGTAGTAAAAACATACTGGTGTGAGGAGTTTGAAAAAGTCACTGAAGGCTGTCCAGTTCCTATCGTTATAGCAGGCGGGCCAAAGTTCGATACAGAACTCCCGGTGTTTGAGTTTGTCCATGACGGTATGACAAAAGGAGCTATCGGCTTGAATCTTGGAAGGAATATCTGGCAGCATAAGCACCCGGTTGCGATGGCAAAGGCGCTGCATGCCATTATCCACAAGAATGCAACTCCTCAGGAAGCCAACGACATATTCAATGATACAAAGAATGGATAATACCCGGCAACTTCCGGAATTTTGTACAATAGGTGTTGAAAAGTAATGTTATTAGACTTGCAATTTTGTTTTTGCAGATATATAATTCTACTTTGATTTACCGTAAAAAACAGTGTTTGCAAGGGTTCTTTGATGTGATCCGACAAGAAGTATTTAACTCATAAGCCGTTGACCTATAAGGGGTTTGCGAACTAAGCGCCAGTAGCTCAGCAGGATAGAGCATCAGATTTCTAATCTGAGGGTCGGGGGTTCGAGCCCTCCCTGGCGTATAGTAGTCAATTTTCATTAGTTTAGTAATGTGGTGGGTGTAGCTCAGTTGGTTAGAGCACCAGGTTGTGGTCCTGGGGGTCGGGGGTTCGAATCCCCTCACTCACCCTTCCTATTAAAGGGTTCACCAAAATAGAGTTACATGACAGACGTAAATTTGTAACCAGAGTTTTTTAAAGGGTATCAGCTGTCATATCTTCAATTATAATTTGGCATAAATGAAAATATCACACACGACAATTTGCATCTGCTTCATGTCTATAGTGATTCTGCTTTTCCTTAATACAGAATTGCTGTCGGCACAAAACATATCCGGTGACGAAAGAAACGCTGACAACAACACTTCTGTTAAAAAACCTGAAATCTTCTTTGAAAACGCAGACTTTGATTTCGGTAAGGCTTATAAAGGCGATAAGGTTGAATATGTGTATAAGTTAGTAAACCGTGGTAAGGCCACATTGGAAATCAAGAAAGTCAAACCATCCTGTGGATGCACCGCGGCAGTACTTTCCAACAATACAGTTCTTCCCGGAGAAACAGGAGAGGTGAAGGCTACATTTAACACAGGAAACTATGAGGGGAAAGTCAAGAAAACCATTTCAGTTTTAAGCAATGACCCGAATACCTCAAACTATAAGTTAACTATTTCGGGAGAAGTTATTGAAGAGATCAGTTTCAATCCAAAAAATATTGACTTTGGTAATTTCCGTGCAGATAATCAATCGGTCAAAACAGTCAAAGTCTCCGTAAAATCACAATCTGGCCCTGATTTTAAGATAGTAAAAGTTACATCATCTAAACCATTTGTAAAAGTCTCCGCGACAGAAGACCAGAATGGAGAATATACTATCACTGGCACATTAAAGGATTATCACGAAATTGGCAGATTCAGTGGCAAGATTTTCCTGGAAACCAATAGTGCCAGGCAACCAAAAACCAGTGTAATATTTTATGGTGTGGTAGAAGGCGATATTACTATCAATCAGAGAAGAATCTATTACGGCACTGTTCCGGAAGGAATAGAGATGACAAAAAAGCTTTTTGTTAAGATAAACGAAAGCCACATTAAGATCTTAAGCAGCAAAATCTCACCGGATTATTTAAGCGTTAGCATTGATGAAAGATATGAACAAAAAAACCCTCACTGCCTGATTGAAATCAAACTTCACGAAGACGCTCCTGTTGGCATAATAGACGGACTACTCGAGCTTACTACCAGCAGCGAAGAGCAGCCTGTCATTAATATACCCATAACAGGAGAGGTACACAAAACTGACAATCCTGAATGATCGGAACATCCATACAACACTGCTATAACAAAACTCCATTCTCAAGTCTTACTACGGAAAGATATGTTTCCATGCTGTTAATCAAATGTCATTGAATTAAGACATTGCGGAAACCTTTTAGGTTTCCATTACCGTGCCTAAGTGTATAAATGGAAGGCTAAAGCCATTCCGCTACAGCTTGCCAGCATACACCAAATTGATAAAAAAATCCTTAATTTAATGTATTGGGTGTAAAACATGCCTTACTTGCTAAACACCTTCAATCGTTTCAGCTCGGTCACATCAAGTTCTGTAGTGGCAATAGAATACATGCGATCTTGCCCATCCATCAATTTAGTGATCTTCAGTATTACGTCAATAATCTTCTTATCTTTTGATAGCCGTTGTGTGGCAAAAGGTTTAATGGTTTTTCCTGACTTAATATCTTTAATTTTCTTAAAATACTCATTCCGCTTGTTTTCCGGTACTATTCTGGAAATGTTCATTTTCATCGCCTCTGCCTCACTATAGCCATACATTCCGGTTGCACCCTTGTTCCAGGCAGTAATGGTGCCATCTAATTCATGCATCGTAATGGCATCATTTGAGTCTTTCACCACAGTAGCTAACCGTCTTACAATTCTAATATTGGTAATATCCACAAAGGTAATGACCACACCATCAATCAGATTCTCGATTGTCCGGTACGGTAAAATACGTACACTGTAATGGCTGCCATCTCTGGCCTTGATCTCCTGCTCTGATTGAATTAACGTATTCAACACTTTTTCCGCATCCTGATAGAGTGTATCTGAGTTGAATTTGGAAGTAATGTCGGCAATAGGACGGTTAATGTCTGACGGCAACACATTAAATAGCCGGGATAGTGATGGAGTAAATCGAACGATACGCAATTTGGTATCAAGAAAGATGGTGGCAATCTGAGTGCTTGCAAGGAGGTTATTGAGATCATTATTGGCACGTGAAAGTTCGGTTACCTTATTCTGGAGTTCCGAGTTTACGGTTTCCAGCTCCTCATTGGTGGACTGCTGTTCTTCCTTGGATGTCTCCAGCTCCTCATTAGTACTCTGAAGCTCCTCATTGGTAGACTGCATCTCTTCATTAGTAGACTTGAGCTCTTCGTTGGAGGTCTCCAGCTCTTCGATAGTGGCCTGCAGATACTCCTTTGCAGACTTCAGCTCCTGTCTCAGACTCGTTATCTGCGGGTCACCTTTCCTGCTTTTACCAGAGATTGTTTTTTCCTTCACGGCCTTTTCAGGAAGTCCCTTCTCTTCAAAAATGACCATGATCAGGTTTTCTACCTCTCCTCCTGTAGAAAAGGGTTTAGCGGTCAGATCGATAGTCAGGAAATTCCCATTATCCCTCACCTTTATCCCCTTGCTGACAGTAGCCTCTCGTTTCTTGCCCAGCTTATGGAGTATGGTCGTTAATTTGTAACGCAAGTCTTCGTGTGCCATCTTAAGAATGTTAAAGACAGGCACGCCCACAGGTGTCAGAAGATACTTATGTATCTTGCCATTAATATAAAGAACCTCGTGTTTATCATTGATCAGGACAAAAGGCGGGGCGTATTTATTCAGGACCTCCCTCTCAGCCATCTGAAAGATATTCGGCTCCTTCAGGTGTTTTTCTGCTTGAACTACCGGGAACTCCCTGTGCCTTTCCCAATCTCTTGTAATAGGATATTCCAGGCGCCTATCTATAGCCTCACCCAGTCGTTTATAGATCTTCCACTTGGAGTTAAATGTTGTAAAAAGGTCTGAAAAGCTTCCGATAGTCTCTGAAGTACCTAAAAACAGGTATCCATTCTTATTTAATGTATAATGAAAAATCGGCAGTATCTTTTTCTGTAGCACCGTGTCCATATAGATCAGGACGTTTCTGCATGAGACCAGGTCCAGCCTGGAGAATGGAGGGTCCTTTATAAGGCTCTGTGTGGCAAAGACCAGCATCTCACGGATCTGCTTTTTTACCTTATAGGTACTGTCCTCTTTAATAAAAAAACGTTTCAGTCTCTCCTTGGATATATCTGCGGCAATACTATCCGGATAAATGGCCGCTCGCGCGTACTCTATGGAGTCATCATCTATATCGGTAGCGAATATCTGAACATTAAGGCGCTTTTGTGACTTTTCAATCATCTCCGCGAAGATTATGGCTATGGAATATGCCTCCTCTCCGGTGGCACATCCGGGGACCCACACACGTATATTGTCACCCTTTTTGGTCTTTACTATCTCTGAAATTATCTCTTTTTCCAGGATATCAAATGCGTCAGGGTCTCTGAAGAAATTTGTCACCCCTATAAGAAGGTCTTTGAAAAGGGTTGTCACTTCTGACGGGTTTTGACGAACATAATCGAGATAGTGTGATATCTTGTCTATCTGGTGTACGGCCATCCGCCTCTCGATCCTTCTGCGAATAGTATTCTGTTTATAGTGTGAAAAGTCTTGACCTGTTTTGCTGCGGACCTGAATGAGTATCTTTGTTACATCGTGCTGATATTTCTGCTCAGTGGTACCCGGAAGTGCGTCCTTTTCAATATATGGATGTTTAACATATTTGGCAAGCTCGGCCGGCATTTTCTCTACGGGAAGGATATAGTCAACAAGGCCCGTGTTTATGGCGCTCCTTGGCATGGAATCATATTTTGCCTGAGTTTCTTCCTGTGCCATAGCCATCCCCCCCTCACCCTTGATCGCCTTCAGTCCCAGTGTACCATCTGTCCCCGTACCGGAGAGGACAATACATATTGCCATTTTACCCAGATCTTCTGAAAGAGAACGAAAAAAATGATCAATGGGCAGCCTGACCGCATGTGACTCCATGGGTTTAATCAACTGAAAGGTACGGTTCATAACTGCCACATCATTATCAGGGGGATTAAGATAGATGCTGTTAGGCTCAATCTTCATTCCATCCCTTATCTCAAAGATCTTCATCTTCGTATATTTCTTCAGGAGAGAACCCATGATACTCTTGTACCTGGGGGCAAGATGCTGGATAACTACAACGGCAAGGTTGGATTGAGGCGGCATACTGATGAAAAAACCCTCGAGCGCCTCAAGCCCTCCGGCGGAAGCCCCGATACCGACAACAGGAAATGATTTACCGTTAGTGCCGTTAGTTCTTTTACTTTTACTTGAGTTATCTTTTATCAGAACGTTATCTGCATTTATTACTGTTGTTTTCTCAGATCTACCTACATTCTCAGACGTAACAGGTTTCGTTGGTTTTTTTGCCGCTGCTACTTTCTTTTTCGCCATCAGGCGCACTCCATTATAAGCGTTATGAAATAATCTTTTTTTATTGTTTCTGAACGGAAGAAAGAGTCTCTTTAAATAAAAATAACATTGGAGTTGTGAGTGAGTTAGCAAACCATAAATCAGTATTGTCTTGTAATTTCGTTGGCTTTCCCCAACTATGGATTAATAAAGTACATAATCTGAAATAGCAGGATACAACCAATATAATACAAAATCAAGATGAATGTCAGGAAGGAAACCACAGAAATCACCTGAAAGCTAGAGGATTTGTTAATCCTTATGTATTTAAAGTGATAGAGACATAACAGACTTAATCTACGTTACTCGTGCAAATGAAAGATTCGTACTATTGGATTATTGGTTGCCGACAGTCCTCTCTTTCGAGAGGAATCCAATAGCAGAATCCTTCTTCAGGCTC
>JANLHC010000190.1 GCA_024654465.1 Candidatus Scalindua sp. | reverse complement strand
GTTATTTTAAAATAGTTGCGTTCCTGGTAACGGGGAAACTTGATTTTACTAAATTTAACATACACTACTCACCCACTTAAAATCCTAAAGAGCCATTTTTTATTTCCATTAAGTTTGGAGTGTTTCCAATCGTATCAATTACCGCTTTAACCTTCTTAAAAATAGTTTTATCATTAATTTTTTTAAGGTCTTTGGAGAAACTTTTCTTAAAATCAATTTTCAAGATTTCCCCTCGATAATGTTAAATACTTCTTCTCTGCTTGTAGATTCGGTGGATTCTCCTTCTTTAATTGCATTTGTTAAGGCAATGTCTTCTATTGCTTCTGCGACAATATCGTGGAACAGATCCCTTTTTTGCTCAATTACTTCTATAAGTGTTTCTTTTAATAAATCTTTAAATTTCTTTTCTTCAACCGATAATTGTACCATTTTGACCTCCATTATAATTTGAAATATAACATTAGGCGTCTGTTTTTGTTAATCCAATAATCTATTGAGGTATATAATCAATATTTTCACTAATATACTCAAGTTTATTTTGGCTTTCCAATTCTTTCAATTGTTTAATATTTTTATACGTTTCGTCAATTAAAATATTCCTTTTTTGCAGATACTTTGGTAGAGGGACATTAGTATTTTCGTTTTCTTTACAAATATCGAGATATCTTTTTATTATTTCTAACTCCCCTTTTGCTTTTTCTTGTTTATTACGATACCACAAATCTTTAACCATTTCTCTGATTTCCTTTAATATTTCACCAATACCTTGAAAACTGAAACCACCTGGAGATGATATTCTGATACGATAGACTTGTAATCTTTCGTGTTCATTTGAGTAAAAGTCTAAATTGTTAAAAATATATTCTATATCAGGAATTCCTTTATCTAAAGGTAACATTGCTTGATTAGAAGAATTAAATGGAGGAAATGGAGGTAGTGGGTAAAGTAATTTTGTTTTACGCCACAATCTAAGGGTTTCCTTCCACATTTTATAGTAATCATACATAATCGGATGATCCATATTTTTTTCATACTTATGAAACCAATAATCTAGATTTTCTAAATAGCTATCTTGAGCTTTATGATAAATATTTTTAGAAAGGAATACATCATAAATGTTGCCTATGCTATTAGATAACAAAGTAAGATCATTAGTTGTCCATATTCCCTTTGTTCGAAAACCTATAGTTATCTCATTTGATTTTTCATTCATCTTTTCTCTCCTATTTTAAATCGTATAACGTTCCGCATAAGTTGCCACCACCTATGCGGTAACCTTATAAGAGAGGTTTGGAGCGGCAGCCTCATTAAATATTGAATCGCTAATGTATTGGTGGTCGATCTTCATGCGATTGTTATGGCATGGCCATTGTAGATAGAGATTTTTGAAGCGTTTATTGCGACGTCTTAAGAAGTATTTATTCTTCCCAGTCTTCAAGTTTTATTCCTTCTACTCTGCGAAACTCACGTGTGTTATTTGTTACCAACGTCTTGTCGTTGGAAGCGGCTATTGCTGCGATGAATAAATCATTAGGACCAATCGGGGTTCCGGCTTTCTCTAGCTTGGCACGAATTTCTCCATATTTTTCAGCGACGGTATCATCAAAGGGTAGGGACAGAAAACAATCTAAGAAATTGCGAACTTTGTATAAATTATTTTCCGGTTTAGCACTTTTTAGAGCACCATAGTATAATTCTCCTTTTACTACAGAGCATACGTTAATTTCTTCCGGTGGTTTTGATCCTAAATTATCCCGAATTTTCTCTGATTTTCCATTGAGATATTTTATACAAGTATTTGTATCCAGCAAATACGTCATTGAATTTCCTCACGGACTTCATATACTCCTTGGTCGCCACGTTCAATTGGTACATCTGATAAACAGCCATAGGTTTCCTGAATAAATTCATGCCATTCTGATTTTTTGCTGAATTGTTTTACTTGCTCTTCTGCTGGAACCTCAAGTGCTTTGATTATTCGGTATAAAATAACCAAATGTTCATCTTTTATATTGTCGATTTCTGCTTTTATTTGTTCTTTGTTGATCATCATTTCACCTCATTCCTTTTTTTTACTCGGTTTAGAATAATCATTCCTCTTTCAATAATCAAGGAAAACATTGGTATAAAAAGAAATTTAGTAAATAAGTCGCACTGAATTCAAATTCTACTGATAACTCCAATTTCTTCCGCCACTTTTCATCAGCAATCTCGACGATTCATCATTATGATTTCTGCAATCTTTTAGCACCATAACGTTTTTAGTGAGGTGCGCCGAACAGGCGTAGAAAATAATGAAAAAAGATAAAATAAGCAAAGAATCTAAAAACATAGAAACCGCACGTGATAAAGGCGTCAACTCCACTTCTTTGTGTGTGCCCGGCATGGGCATGATCTTATGAGGTGAAAGTCCTCTGTACATTTTCCGGTAAGGAGTCATTTAGTGACTATAACAAAAAGTACTATCCGAAGGCAAGAGC
>JANLHC010000261.1 GCA_024654465.1 Candidatus Scalindua sp. | reverse complement strand
GCATTCGACTCAATTTTTTTTCAATTGTATTTCAAAATTAAGTCAAAAGAAAACAGAAAAAAGTTGCACAGTGCCAATAATGGACATAATTTGCAAATTTAAAAACACCGCTCCTACGGTCTTTTGTTTTACTTTTAAAAATATCAATTTAATTCTGTAACAAGAGGTGAAAAGCAATCATCGTCTTATCCAGGTATGCCTGAAATGAGAGATTTCCTCTCTTGCTTAAACGTTCATCACTAATATCACACTTCAGGCGCTTTATCATACGCTCAACCGAAGGGCGACGTGTCATTATTGCCTTGAATCTCTTTGCCATCGGAGGGTCTTCTGTATCTATGTGGGGTAACAATCCAAATGATATATTAATCATCCTGCCGGTCAGCGAATTGGGACAACACTCTTCCTGATGCCAGCATGTTGAACACACCGATCCACCATCTGTATCCGTTGGCGCATGGTAAATAAATTTTTCTTTCTCATAACGCATTCCTTTGTAATCCATCTCATAATCCCCCTTGCATATTACTACACCATACGGCGTTATCTTCTCCATACCACGCGGCAACCCCTCTGTTATTTCCTTCTTGCGCCTTGGATTTAAAGATGCTTTTAGTTCCAATCCAAGTTTGTCCTGAAATTTATCTCTCAGATCTTTGTTATCACATGCACTATCATACAATGCTCTTTTAACCGATTCTTTAATCACTGGATATGTATTAAATACTTTCTCTACATGTGGAAAATATGTTTCTCCATCATGTGTCGGCCCATCCAACACGGCCCTTGCATCCAGAGGTACGCCTTGACAAGGAAAACCTACAATACTTGCTTTGTGCCCCCAATACATCTTTGTTATGGATTTCACGATTGTCCCTGCTCCTTCATCTGCCAACACCCAGTCATGACCACACTTGTCTCTGTTTTGACAGCGACACTTCTTGGTTAACTTTGATTGTGACTTCTTCTGCTCCTTACCATCTTTGTCTTTGTACTTTACAGTCTCAAACCCTGAATATGCATAATAGTGTGTTGTATCTCCTACTACTTCCTTTTCTATTTTAATCGCGCCTGTCTCTATGTTCTCAGTCACCAGCGCAATCTTCATCTTATCCCATAACCCCCATTCACTCATAATCTGGTCAAATTGCTGCAGTTTACGCTCACTTGGTATATGCCTGCTACAATACTCATCCCTTTCTCCCTTCGGTGCAAATCCGCATACTCGTACAAAACTCGGATTACTCTTCAATAACATGGACACTTTTTCCGGTTCACACGGAAATCCCATTAGCACGGTACCCAAGAAACTTTTCAACAACGCAAAAAAACATTTTGGCTTCTTACCTCCCAATCGAAATGGCACCACCCCGGGAGATATCCCCAGGGGTCTTACCATCTGCAGCTTTGATTCAGCCTCTACTTCATAAAGCACTTCACTTTTCTTCTCCTTAGAAACTTGCATTGTCACTCTATCAAACAAAAGCTTCTGCCTTGCTTCTTCTTTGCTCTGAGATAATACAACTTGCTTTTGGGTTTGATTATCCAGCCTCTTTCTCTCTTCTCGTTTATTAAATTCATAAAGCGCATCGTAGTACTCAGCACCAAGAATACGGTGTTTCTCCCAGGGAAAATAATATAAAACCCGAAACCATTCCGCATCTGGTGTATTAAACAGTACTTTGTCATCTTCGTGAACGGTGTGAATTAGTAGCGGTTTTTGGTTGTTTTCAATTTGTGGTAATGGTAGCATGCTTGTGTGTCCTTTCTTGTATAGTAGTTTGTGTTATTGTGTGACTTCTATTATACAAGTTGGGCACCGTATTTTGTAATTCTACTTTCGCATTTTGTAAGTTATTTCGCAAAACCCTTTAAAATAAGGCATCCTGGCTCGTTGGTACATTTTCCTTGTCTCTCATTTTACAAAAAATTACCATTAACGCTTTTCATAACTTATTTACTGACAAGGGCTTTGTAAGTTTATGCGTCTGCTCTATAAAGAGTTTTAGGTTTTGAGACCTTTCCGTTAGTGAAACATATGGAGATTGAATATGAGCTGAAAAATAAGTTCAGTACCATAATAAGGGGAACGGTCTCAAACTCGTGTCTCCTTGTTCAGGGTCTGATGGCAAAGCTGTTAAATGAAAAACGGAAGCGGGTCTTGAAAGAGATAGCTCGCCTTATAAAGGTGATTGCTGAAAGATAAGAACCGTTAATTGAGAATGCGGCCCTTCATCTTACTCATATTATTTAACAGAAAAGTAAAACTGAGAATATGGCGGGAACAATCGAGAAGTTATCATTGTATAAAAAGTGAAAATAGATGTTAGTGCTACGGAACGGATTAAAATGCGTTATTTTAATTATCAGTTTTTAAATTAAGTAAATTTGAGGTGGTGAGGGAAGACTGAGCAAGGGTTCCTTAAGAAAAGGTACTGTTGAAGAGTATGCCAACGCCTATCATATTATTCTCGCAATAAGAGAATGAGTGGTAGAGTTGGCTTTTTTTGTTTATAGGTTACGATATTAACTGGTGAGGGAAGGTTGAACAAGGGCTCCTTGATTGAGACAGAGAGAAATAAATCTTTCGTTTGAGTCAGGTTCGGTGATGTCTTTAATTATGAGTTTGACGATGTTTGGGGAATAAAATTTAAATGGGAATTCTAATGCCGAGTTTTAATTACCTCATTAAGGTAATGTGGATTACCAAAAAAGCAAACACTATAATCGGCTTTATTTAAGATAGTAGTAATTTATTGGAGGTCGTATAAATGGTTGGAAGTGGAAGAATAAAACATGGAATTTTTTCTCATCTCAAACAAGACATTCCGGCAAGTATTGTGGTATTGTTTGTGGCATTGCCACTTTGTCTCGGAATCGCGTTGGCAAGCGGAGCGCCTCTGTTCTCCGGTCTTATTGCCGGAATAATTGGTGGTATAATTGTGGGGTCTATAAGCGACTCCGCGCATGGAGTCAGCGGCCCGGCGGCAGGTCTTGCAGTAGTTGTATTTGAAGCGCTGCGCTCAATGTCTTTTGAAATATTTTTACTTGCCGTTATCATAGGGGGAGCACTACAA
>JANLHC010000260.1 GCA_024654465.1 Candidatus Scalindua sp. | reverse complement strand
CTCCATCTCCGTCATATTGGAAAGGATAGTAAGTGGGTTTACTATTACGCCAGTGCCAGTGCTTTTGTGAACGAGGACGGCGATGTAGAACCTGATAATGCAGTGGCATCTATAGAATATCCTCAGTATACTGCCAGTGTTATCGGTAATACTTTTCGGAAAGCAAGAGTAAGGATCCTCTTTAGCCCTCGTGGTGACGGAAAAGGATTTTTCAAAGAAGCCGGGCATGTTATCTTCCAGGAATGTGCTACGAAAACGTTTGAAGCAAAAAATTGGAAATGTACCGGTTGGGAATATCTGGGAACTCTACCGGGATTCCAGTAGGGGTACGATGCCATGCCTAAGAACAGACCTGTCTCAGGCATGGCATCGTACTCAAACTCAACGTTAAAAAAATAATCACACAAAGATGATAAGTAGTTTAATAATATGAATAAAAATAAAACAAGAGATGAAATAGAAGATAAATACAAGTGGGACCTGTCCGTATTGTACGCATCAGACGACTGTTGGGAAGAAGACTATCGGAAGGTGGAAAAAGAACTTTCTCAACTTCTGGAGTTTAAAGGTACCCTGGCCGATTTCCGTAAACTCGAACAGTTCATGCAGACTTATATTGACTTTTCTATCGTTAAAGAAAATTTATATGTATACGCGAATGTACGGTTTTTTGAAGATACCCGCAATGCCACATATGAAGAGATGAAAGGCCGTATTGAACTGCTCGTGTCAAGGATTTCTGCGGAAACCGTTTTCATAAAAAAAGAGTTGTCCTCTTTGTCAGAGGAAGAGATCGATAAATTAATACATGGAAATTCCCGGCTGTCAGAATACCGTTTCTTTCTGGATGGCTATGCCAGATACAACCCCCATATACTTTCTGAAGAGTCAGAAACTGTATTGGCAGAACTGGGAATAGCCCTGGGAAAACCTGATGATATTTTTTCCGCCTTTAACGATAACAATATTTCGTTCGAGGTGTTTAAGCATAAGGGAGAAGAGATCCACCTGTCTCACGCTAAGTATGCTCAAATATTAGAATCACCTGACCGGGAACTTCGTCAAAAGGCGTTTGAATACTATTACAAACCTTTCCTGCAGAATATAGACGTACTGGCAAATACGTATGCCACAACAGTACTTACAAACATTAAACTGACTAAAGTCCGTAACTATAAGTCGATGCTGGAAAGTGCCCTGTTTCCAGATTACCTTCCAACTACAGTATTCACTAATCTGGTTGATGTTGTGAAAGAGAACATTGATGTGGTCAGTGATTTCAATGCCCTGAAACAGGAGGCGCTTGGAGTTGAGGAACTGCACTTCTATGATAATTATATTCCACTGGTTGCTGATGTAGATAAGGAGTATTCTTATGAAGAGACCATTGATCTTGTCCGCACGGCACTTGAACCCCTTGGTCCGGAATATTCAGGGAAGTACGACGCCACAGTTAACGCTCGGGTAATCGATGTATTTGAATCTGTTGGCAAAAGATCGGGAGCGTTCTCCTGGGGGAGTTACGCGAGTCGTGGACTGGTTTTCCTGAATCACACGGGAAAGTTCTCTGATGTTTCAACATTCGCACACGAATTCGGTCATTGCCTGCATCGTGATTACTCTATTGGAAATCAACCGTATATCTATTACCAGAACCCGATCTTTCTGGCAGAGATAGCCTCGACATTTAATGAAGCTCTCTTGTTCGATCATATGTCAAAGATTGCTGTTTCCCGCGAAGAAAAAAAATTCTTTCTTTATCATAACATGAAACGAATTGAGGCAACTTTCTTCAGGCAGACTATGTTTGCAAGTTTTGAAAAAGAGATTCATGAGATGGCTGAATCAGGCAAGGTGCTGATCGCGAAAAGTATCACTGACGTCTACAGAAAAAACCTTGAAGCCTATCTCGGCAATGGGATGATTATTGATGAGCAGTTACATTGTGAGTGGGCACGAATTCCCCATTTCTACAACGCTTTTTATGTCTACAAATATGCTACCAGTCTTTCTGCTGCAATAGCCCTGGCTGAGCGTGTAAGCTCAGGCGAGGCCGGAGCGGTTGATGATTATCTGTCATTTCTGGGAGCAGGTTCACACAAAGAACCACTCGCAATACTCAAAGATGCCGGAGTCGACCTGACCGGAAAAGAGGTATATGAAGTGACCGTTAATAAATTCAGAAAATTAATGGAAGAATACAAGTCGTTGTAAGATCGTTTTTACTCTGTAATATGGAGTGCATCATCCTTGATGATGCGTATTAAAGCAGTGACTCGGTCACTGCACTCCAAAAAATGGTGGTTGATTTTACTGTTTTCTTTCCTTTGCGACTTTTTTGTGAATTCTGTTTGTTGTTACTCATAAGATAAATATATGTGCGGTAGATTTGTATTAGAAGATATAGATGAAGTTTTTCCAAGATTCAGGCTTTCAGGCTCAGAAGACCTTATTGGAAATATAAAGCCTCGCTA
>JANLHC010000258.1 GCA_024654465.1 Candidatus Scalindua sp. | reverse complement strand
ACGATATGCAATAAGATTGTAAAAAATCCCTCTAAAGATATTTTATTAATTTCCCCTCCACAATCAATCATTCATGCCTTAAGACAATACTGCGTTGACAATTCAATAGAATTAAAAAGTTTAGATTCCATTATTACTGATTATTTACTTAGCATTAAAAAAGAGGTTGTACACTTTCAGGAAATTGTTAAATTCATACTAAAAAACTGGATCAAGATTATTATGGTAAGGGGTTTATTAAAGAATCGTCTTCAGGGAGATTATAAAAAGGAAAAATTATACGTCTTGAGAACAT
Source organism: Candidatus Scalindua sp. (assembly GCA_024654465.1). Taxonomy (GTDB): domain Bacteria; phylum Planctomycetota; class Brocadiia; order Brocadiales; family Scalinduaceae; genus Scalindua. The sequence continues at coordinate 2,173 of JANLHC010000258.1, read as the reverse complement.
GGGTTTATGAGTCCTCAATAGGTAGGGATAACAAATACTCAGATTCTTTTTTTGGCAGGCTACCTGAGTTTCTAATAGGCAAGGGAGAACGAGTTGTTATTCTGGCGGGAATTGTTAATAATTATGGAAGAGTTTTAAAGAAGCTCTCAAAATGTGAAGAGAATTACCCGATTATACCACAGGAATATTTTCTAAGAATGTCAGATGTCGTTAAAGTTGCTTTAGAAGTCTATTTTAACAGGATAAATTTAAGAGAAAAGATAGAATTATATGATCTTGATGTAACAACTATTATCCAAGATGAACTTGATACAAATTACCGGGAAACACTTTACATAAGGACCGAATTACTACAGCGATATATCATTAAAAACATGTTAGCACAATGTAGTATTCATACGTTTACGACTACATATGAAAATAATCCCTGGGAAAAAATTTGTATTCTCTCTCTAAGTGAATATTCCTCGTCTACAAAGATCATGGGCTATCAACATGCAGTAATATCAAGGGCGTCTGCAAACATGTATGTTAGTAAAGATGAAATGCCGTTTATACCAATGCCAGATAAAGTACTTACAACCGGAGATATAACCAAGAGTATGTTGGAAAAATACGGCAGTTATCCAAAGAATAGTATAAAGTCTTCTTGTGCATTAAGGCATGAATATATATACAAACTGAAGAGAAAGGATTTTACAAGAAGTTGTAAAATATTGGTTGCTCTGGAAGGTGTTTATGAATGTTATAAGCTTGTCAATTTTGTATTTAATGCCTTGTCTGGTACAAATGATTTTCAGGTAATTATTAGAACACATCCGGCTCGTCCGTTTAATAAAATCAAAAATGATTTATGCTTCGATATCGATTCTCACACAAATTTTTCTGTCTCAACCCAAAAGACTCTTAAGGAGGATTTATCAGAGGTTGATATTCTCATATACTGGGGAAGTACAGTGGCAATGGAAGCATTAATGATGGGGATACCGGTAATACATGTTAGTCTTGATGACATTGTTGCCGTTGACCCGCTGTTTGATTGTCGTCATCTTAAATGGACTGTGAAAAATAGAGAAGAACTTCAGGAAGTTATTTCGCAGATATATAATCTACCTGAACAGAATTATCTGGATCAATATGATGAAGCAAAGTCCTATATAGAGAAATACCTTAAAAAGGTGACTGATAACAGGCTTTACGAGTTTATTGCTTAAAAAATGAAAATACAGGACATACTTAAAAAAATTATAGGGAAAATAGCAATAAGTGGATTTGGACTGTGGGAAAAATTTGGTGTACATATCGTCCCTGATAAATTTGACTCTCCAGTTCCTTCAACCAAAGATTTGACTGATGAAATATTCCGGAGAAAGTCAGATTGTATTGGAATGGACTGGAATGTTAAAGAACAGGACCATTATTTAAAGAGCATTTTTCCTAAATATGCGACTGAAGTCGAATTTGAGAGAAACGAGGGACTTTCTCTGGTTGATGCTGCAATTTATCATGCCATGATCAGGTATGATAAACCAAAAAAAATTGTAGAAATAGGTAGCGGTAATTCTACTAAATTTGCAGCACGTGCCTGCGTCATGAATGAAACAGAAGGGGCCAGTTGTCAACTGATAGCTATAGAACCTTTCCCTGGTAAAGAGTTGAGAAAAGGATTTCCGGGTTTTACAAGACTTATCGAGGACAAGGTACAATCCGTTGCGTTGAGTGAATTTGAAAATTGTGATCTGTTGTTTATAGATTCCTCCCATGTAGTGAAGATAGGCGGTGATGTTAATTATGAAATTCTTGAGATCATTCCCAGATTAAAAAAGGGATGTTTGATACATTTTCATGACATATTGCTTCCAGGAGAATATTGGAAGGAATGGGTAAAGGGGAACAAATGGTTCTGGTCTGAGCAATATCTTCTGCAGGCATTTTTGCAATTTAACACTGATTTTGAAATAATTTGGGCTTCAAGATATCAACACCTTAATAATGGACTCATGATAAAGGATGTATTTCCTTATTTTGAACATGAAAGGCATCGCATAACAAGTCTTTGGATAAGACGAAAAATTTAATATCCACCACAACTTATATTTTTGCAAAAACAAATGGTAACAAACCCTTTGGTAACAGTATTAATGACGGTTTATAATGGTGCAGAATATCTTGA
>JANLHC010000253.1 GCA_024654465.1 Candidatus Scalindua sp. | reverse complement strand
GCGGTAATATAGAAAGCAACAGATCCTTCAAGACTTTTTTTATGATTATACGGGATCCTGATCTTCCCATAAAATTTTCCAACTATAGTTGCCATACTACCCGCACAGGCAAGAATGGCTATCGTAACACACGCTACTAATGCCGGAAACAATACCAAAGACAACAATCACATCATTCCACGTAATATTATGTGTTTTTAATAGTTTTTCAACAAGATTGACCTTGCCTTCACTGTAAGAAAGCGAACCGCCAATCTCTCCGGTGCAAAAACCATTGTTTATTGTTACGTCTATTCCATATCCACAACCGGCAGAAAGCCTTTCTGCCAGGTCCTTCATCAGAATATTAGCAAAAACTGGCTTTTGAAAATTACACCATCTACATCAAAGATTATTAACTTCTTGTGACTAGAAGACATAGGCAAGAAAGTTTCAGGGAAAAAAGTAATTGTAATAAATTTTCAGTTAAGATTAAGGTTTATATCACATTACAAAATGGTCTGACAATACTATTAAACATTACTATGAATATGATTGACAATAAATAGTTAAGATGCTAAACAGGTGACACATATGGATATACCAGTTTATATTTGACAAGAATTTTACTCTATTGTAAACTTACACGTTTTAAACATATACATACAATTATTTTACGAAAGTAGCATATAGATTGAAAATTGCGGTATCAGGAAAAGGTGGAGTTGGTAAGACTACATTAACTGCAACTTTGGCAAAAATTCTTGCTGATGATGGCAGTAAGGTGATAGCAATAGATGCAGATCCTGACACTAACCTGGCAGCCGCACTGGGTATTAAGGATGCAGATAAAATAATACCGCTCGTTGAATTAAAGGAGCTTATAAAAGAGCGAACGGGTTCGACATCGGAAGAGTTCGGTAAGCTCTTCAAATTAAATCCGACGGTTAACGATCTGCCTGAAAAATATTCTATTTCACACGATGGCATAAAGTTGATGACCTTAGGCACAATTAAAAGGGGTGGAAGTGGATGTGCCTGTCCTGAAGGTGTGATGCTGAAGTCATTATTAAATCATTTAATATTACAAAGAGATGAAGTCGTTATTGTAGACATGGAGGCTGGCATAGAGCATTTGGGACGCGCATCGATAAGGGCTGTAACCGCACTGATTGTAGTTGTAGAGCCTGGCAAAAGAAGTATACAGACCGCATTTCAGGTGAAAAAGCTCGCTGCTGATCTTGGCATAAAGACGGTTTATGCAGTGGGGAATAAAGTAATGAATGACACACACAGTGAATTTATAAAAAAAGAGCTTAAAGAGATTCCCTTGCTGGGAACAATTTCGTATAATAAGAAGCTAATTGACGCAGATCTACAAGGAAAAGCCGCATATAGTGATAATGACCAGTTATTATCAGAAGTTAGAGCGATAATAACCAAATTAAAGGAGTGCATGGAATGAAAAAGGAAAAGAGGAATTTTGAAGGTGCCGACCGGGAATCTCTTGAATTGCTTAAGAAAATGGAAGAGCAAGGTATAGAGAGCTCTTATGACAGATACGACGCGCAGCAGCCGCAGTGTGGATACGGCAAGATGGGTCTATGCTGTAGACACTGTCAGATGGGACCGTGTAATGTTGACCCGTTTGGCAGAGGGCCGAAGAAAGGTGTATGCGGAGCTGACGCTAATACGATAGCTGCAAGGCATTTTGTCCGTTATGTTGCCGCCGGAACTGCCGCGCATTCTGATCATGGCAGATCGGTTGCTGAGCTTTTGATAGCAACTGCCAGAGGTGAGGCCAAGGGCTATCGCGTAACGGACGTGAACAAACTCCATGAAGTTGCAAGGTTATTTGATGTATCCACTGAAGGCCGTGAGACAAATGAGATAGCCGAGGAAGTTGGTGAAATGGCCCTTGCGGAGTTCGGCAAGGCTTACGGTACTCAAAAGTTTGCGACTAAGGCTCCGGAAGCCAGAATAAAATTGTGGGAAAAACTGAACGTTACGCCCCGTGCGATAGACAGAGAGGTTACAGAGTCTATGCATCGTACCGGCATGGGTACTGATCAGGACTACAAGAACCTTATAATGCAGGCATGCAGAACGTCATTGGCGGATGGCTGGGGTGGTGCGATGATAGCGACGGAGCTTCAGGATATACTCTTTGGAACACCAAAACCGACACGCGGGACTGCAAATCTTGGTGTGATCAAGAATGATGAGGTAAACATCCTTGTGCACGGACACGAGCCGCAGATGTCGGAGATGGTTGCTGTGGCTGCCAGTGATCCGGAGTTAATAAAAGAGGCCGAGGCGGTAGGTGCAAAAGGTATCGCTATTGCAGGTGTATGTTGCACTGCGAATGAGATGTTGATGAGGCACGGGATACCGCTTGCGGGTCATATGAAGATGCAGGAGATGGCTATCGCTACAGGTGCTGTAGAGGCTATAGTGGTGGATATACAGTGTGTGATGCAGGGAGACGAAGAGGTCGCCAGGGCTTTTCATACGAAGATGATAACGACTTCACCTAAGGCGAAAGTAGATGGAGCGATGCATATAGAGATTAATGACGAAAACGCCTATGAAAAAGCGAGGGAGATAGTAAGGATAGCAATCCGGAACTATCCTAACCGTGACAAGAAAAAGGTGTATATCCCTAAAGGTAAGAAGTCTGATGTTGTAGTAGGCTTTACTCATGAGACGATAAAGTATATGCTTGGGGGTAAGTACAGAGCATCATACCGTCCGCTTAATGACAACATCATGAACGGCAGGATACGAGGTGTTGTCGGGGTTGTGGGCTGCACGAGTTCGATATTGTGGCCGGACCAGCTGCCGTATATGGAGCTGGTGAATGATTTGATAGCAAATGACATACTTGTTGTACAGACGGGATGCGCGGCGGCGGAGTGTGCCAGAGAGGGAATGATGGTCCCTGAGCACATGAAAGTTGCGGGTCCGGGTCTCAGGGAGGTTTGTGAGGCTGTTGGAATGCCTCCGGTATTACATGCCGGTTCGTGTGTGGATAACAGCAGGATACTGATAGCGTGTTCAGAGATGGTAAAAGAAGGTGGCCTTGGTAATGATATCAGTGA
>JANLHC010000252.1 GCA_024654465.1 Candidatus Scalindua sp. | reverse complement strand
TGGCTCTTTTAGCCCTCTCTTTTAAATAATCTTCAGTCAATAATGCCGATATTTTCTCTGAAACTGCCGATGATATAAACTGGTTAATCGACACCCCCTCTTTCTTTGCAACTTCTTTAATATGTCTGTGTATAGAATCGGGTAATCTTAAGCTTAAGGCACTCATTTCAGTTCCTCCAATAACATCTTCGGAGTTATTACTCTCACTCCAAATTTATTTGAACCACTAAAATCTTTAATGTTGTAAGTTACTATTGTCTTTATTCCGGATACAACTGCTAATTCTAAAATGTGATCGTCCTTTGGATCCGACAAATAAGGTCTCCACAAAAAGTATATTTTATAATGGTTACTTAATTTGCATAGATTATCGAGAATTTGTTCGATTTCTCTAACCGACAATTTTAAAATAAATTCATTTCTCTTTAATACATCTTCATATTCAAAAAGTAAAGCGGTGGAGAGACCTATCTTTATTTTTTCTTTTTCAATTAACCTGAGGACTTTATAGGAAGCCCCACTTGAGGAATATAATCCAGCATACAATACGTTTGTATCAAGAATTATATTAATACCTTTCATAACAGGATGATACTATATGCGGTATCACAAATCAACTGTTTCTTTTAATCCTTCTGTTTCGGAGGCTTTTCTGACATCGCCATCCTGAGGGCTGGCGGTGTAATCAGGGTAGTAATGATTACCATGATTATTAGTGCAGAGAAAACAACGTCGTTGATAATGCCGAGGCTCTTTCCAATGCCGGCGAATACCAGCGTGACCTCTCCTCGTGGGACCATGGCAATACCGATAGCGATCCGGTTCAACCCTTTTTCCAACGCACACAAACCACAAACCTGTTTACCAAGGATGGCCGCCAAAGTTATTACCAAGGCTACCTTTAATGCGGAAAGATTACCGAAGATTTCCAACTTTATCTGCATGCCAATTAGAAGAAAGAACACCGGCACAAAGACAAAAGATGCCGGGCGCAAAATCTCCTGTATGCCGTGTTCTCCTCCTTTTAAATCCTTGAAGCGAACCTCTCTTAAAATAAGTCCGGCTGCAAATGCGCCCACTATAGTCGCCAGGCCAATAAGATTAGCTGTATAAGAGAGAAGGAGACAGAAAACAATGGCCATAGCCAGCTTCCAACCCTCGGCCTTCCTGTGTATTGTATAATAACCTAGAAAAGGGGCCAACTTAAAACCCATGAATACGGCACCCGAAAGGAAGAGGATAGAGAATATTGATGTCCGGACAACAGGAAAGAGACCCACACTTCCCGTTACTACGATGTCAGTAACTATAGCCAATATAAATACTACTATAATATCATCAATTACCGCCGCACCCATAAGTATACTTGACTCAGTAGTCTGGAGTTTTCCCAAGTCTTTAAATATACGTGCCTTTATACCTACACTTGTAGCACAGAGCGTAGCTCCCACAAAGAGATGAACATTAAAACCGGCATCAGGAAAAAAGTAAAGACTGGTGAAATATCCTAATATAAACGGTGTTACAATACCACCCAAAGCTACTAAAAGTGATGAAAGACCTACCTTTACAATATCCCGTATATCTGTTTCCAGCCCAATCTCAAAAAGAAGGATTATTGCACCAAACCTTGCCAGAAGATCTACAAAGGTATGGTTTCTAAGTTGAGCGAAGAATTCCCAACCGGTAAAATAAGCCAAATTTCCTATAATAATACCAAGGACCAGTTCTCCCAGTACCGCAGGTTGTCCTATTTTTTCAAATATTCCACCTCCAATTTTTGCCGCAGCGAGTATAATTATGATACTAAGGAGGAGGGGAGCAATGGGGTCTGCATGACCATGCATTACCTCATCCGCATTTTCCTTAGCATGTTCTGTTAAATTGGTATTGCGAGATGAGCTCTCAGGAGATGGGTATGCACAGGACATGTAAAAGGCAAGAGGCAATGCCAGAAGGAGAATTAAAGTATATTTAGATAATACCTTTTTCATTTTTTACACCATAGGATTGCACTGTTTTCAAGGCATAGAGAAACTGAATTTCTCAGGCTTAACTATTATAATATCACAGTGTACAGTACGAACGACTTGCTCTGCAGTATTACCAATCAGCATATGTTTGATACCGGATCTTCCATGGGTGCCCATAACTATCAAATTTGCCTGTTGTTCCATGGCTATCTCTACTATATCTGTCTCGGCAATACCCTTTTTCAGCAATTTTTCATATTCAACTCCATTGAGATCGACTGTCTTCAAAAATTCATCATATTTGGATTCATTCACCCGCTCTATCTCTTTCATTATTTCATCCGCCTTCTCCTCAGAATTTGCCGCATTTACATAGGGTTCAACGAATGACTTCTCATAAACGTGTAAAATAGTTAATCTGCTATTGTGTGATCTCGCTATGGAGACAGCGTATTCCAATGCCTTTCTGGAACAATCAGAAAAGTCGATAGGGACGATAATTCTTTTGAATCCAGTAAACTTTATACCCTTAATTACCATAACAGGACAGCCTGCTTTTCTGACAATTTTTTCCGCAACACTACCCAACATAACTCTGTCCACTCCTGCCCTTCCGTGTGTGCCTATTACCAGAAGGTCTACACTGTTTTCTTTTGCAACTTGTATTGTTTCCAGAAAAGGTTTACCGAATCTTACCATGGGAATTATATCCCCTTTATCCATTACATCCTCAGGTATCAATGCCTTAATTTTATCTATGGCATCCTCTTCAAGTTTTTGTTTTATGCCTTCAGGATTAGTACCGGATGATAAATGCCGGGAATCATGGGGGGATTTTTCGATGGTGTGTAAAACATAAAGCTTTGTCTTCATGCACCGGTAAGCACCCAGACACATGTCCAAAGCAATTTTTGAGTATTCAGAAAAATCTGTCGCAGTAAGAATGCTTTTATTTGGAAATTGACTCATAATGATAACTCCTTCAATATTCCCTGGTACATATTCTCAGGTGGCTTGTATTTGCATTATTAAAACCGTATTTTCTATAAATACAATATAATTTTCTTGAAACTATTGAACTGATAACAAACCGGAGAGAGCATTCCAAGATTGTTGTACAGAACCTTTTGGAGTGCAGTGACCGCCTGTCCGCCAGTCTATTAGGCGGGTGTCACTGCTTTAATACGCATCATCACGCCTGCTCGCCAAGCATTTGGGCGGGGATGATGCACTCCATATTTCGTCTCATCACGAACGCAAAAAGCTGTAAGCCTCCACCACATTTTATTCAACTTAAAATTGAAATTCATATATAATCAAGATATAATGCAGGATTATTAATCATAATACGGCAAATAAGCTAACCTAAAATGGTATACAAAAAAGGTTTTGATCTCATAAAGACATATCCAACTGAGTTTTCTGAAGAAATTGTGTCAGTAAGGTATAGTGGACAGACAGAAAGTTTCAGTTTTCCCTTCCCTGAAAAAAAGGTTGAACACATTATAATAAATTTATGTCCTACCGAGCCATGGGCACTTCCTCACTGGGCTATCCTCAAAGACAATACGACAAATTTCCTGCACAGACTGGAAAAAGTAAGATCAGAGTACTTTCCCGACTCACAGTGTCGCATTGTCGTTGACCGCAGTGAAGATGATCTTATTAATGACTTAATACGGTATGGAAAAGAGAACGAGTGGTTGCATACGTATAGCATGAAACCTGTATATCCCTATGACGCACCCGTACTTGTGTTAAAGAACGTTCTCAGGTTAGAGATCTCCTTTGATGAGGATCCTATTAAGCATGGAATTCTCTTATTAGACCCCCAATCCGTCACCGGCATTTATGAACACTATATATTAAAGAAAGAAAACGAAGTACGACTTATACCGATATCCGGAACAGGTTTACATGAAAACAGGATTCTCAAGGTAAGGCCTGGCACTCCTGTTGAAACTGTTTTAAAAAAATATATCAAAACTGATATCAAATATCGTGTCTTTTTTGACGGCCTTCTGAACGGTATCGAGGTTGAAGACCTGACGCAAGCGATTGACTGGTCCGTAAAGAACATAGTAGTAATGGAGGAGAAAGATTACAAGATACCTTTCCCTTACATAAGGACTAACGAACTGCGCTTTACGACAAGCCTCAGGGGAGAATTGAGACGCTGTGTATACTGCAATTATTGTGATGATATTTGCCCGGTAAATCTTGAACCGGCCCTCTACTGGCACTGCCATTCGCGCGGCGAAAAACAGAAGGCACGTATCTATGCATTGGATAAATGTATAGAATGCGGGCTCTGCAGTTATATATGTCCTTCAAAATTGGAACTGCTTCAGGTTATTAGAGAATGTAAGTAAGTAAATAATAAAAATGAAAATATTTAAACGTATTGAAATAATTTTAAATAACAACCTGAACAAGGCAGAGAATTTTGTCCAATCACGTCCAAAGGTTAACTTCCTTTTCGGTGCGCTGTTCGAAGCTTGTGACGGCTTGATCAGAAGCACAAAAGATACGGCTAAGACCCCGCCGTACATTCGGAGCAATATGGATGTTAAACAATACATGGGCGGTGTTCTTGTTGCACTCTTTTTTGGATGGGTTGTCCCCGCAATATACTTTTATGGATTTTTATGCGTTGTACCCAAACTTATTGTATCATTCGCAATCGGTGTGTTTGTCGTAGACGTAATATGGGCAGTACTGGCCAGAGAAGAACGAATAAATGAAGGAGGGTTTGTAACCTGTCTGTTTATCCCCGCGTTATTACCGCCACAGGCGCCTCTCTGGCTAATTGGAGTAGGGGCAGCAATAAGTATACTGTTCAGGAATATTCTCGGTGGGGTCGGCAATAACCTTGTTAACCCCGCCCTGCTCGGACGCCTGTTGTTGACAATATGTTTTCCCGCCATAGTAGTCACCGGATGGCAGGAGCCGTTCACCGGCATACCAACCGTCCAGTCTTTAATCCATGGAGTGGATGCGGTTACACGCGCAACACCTCTCATAGTTTATAAAGAAATTGGTGAGACTGCGTCTTACTTCTCCCTTATGTTCGGTTCAAATACCGGCTCCCTGGGAGAAACGTGCAGAATCTCCATCATCATTATGGGAATATGGTTATGTTTTAAAAGGATCGCAAACTGGAGAATCCCTGTTGCCTATTTAGGAAGCGTATTTATTTTTTCCGCGGTTTTATCTTTATTGGTTGGAAATACTGTGGCGCCTCCTATTTTCCAACTCTTGAGTGGGGGGCTTATCTTCGCTGCTTTTTTCATGGCAACAGACCCAATCACAACTACATACAGTCAAATCGGTAAATGGATCTTTGGTATAGGTTGCGGACTTCTCACTGTAGTAATCAGAAGCTTTACACCAATACCTGAAGGCATAATGTATGCAATATTACTCATGAACCTTATAGGGATTCCAATTCAATCCCTGATACTGAAGATAAAATACCGGTAAAAAATGAACGAGTTTAAAATAATACTCATAAGAGTCTTTTCTATCACTATTATTACGGCTATACCATGTACTATATTGTTGACCCTTTATTTTGCAACTTCAGCAAGGATTGCCGAATACCATGAAATTAAGATTAAAAGATCAGTCCTTGATATATTTAATATTCCATATCGCACGGAAGAGAAACAATTCCTTGGCTTTCGCCGGATGAAGGTTGATAAGGAGGACGTACGAACCGTTTTCAATAACAACATTACCAGAAAGAATACATCAGATATTTCCAGTTCAAAACTATCAGCTAATCCGATGCAAATGTATAAAAAGGGAAAAGAGCTGTTTTTGTATTACAAGGACGGGAGCTTAGAAGGTATAGGATTTATTACTACAAAACTTGGTTATGGCTTTAACAAGGCAGCTGACATTTCTCTCTTTATCTGCGTCGGCCCCGATCTGGAAACAATCAAAGGTATAGAGGTACTGGACCATACTGAAACACCCGGTCTTGGGGGCAGAATGACGGAAGATGAATTTAAAAGACAATTTGTCGGCAAAAAACTGAGACCAAGATTATCACTGGTGAGAGGAAGAGAATCAGTCGGCCCGAATGAGGTACATGCCATTACGGGAGCTTCATACACAAGTAAAGGAGTAGAAAATATCATTAACGAAGCGATGGAAACCTTCTGGCAGGAGATGGGGGAAAAAAGGTAATGGTCATGCTGTCAAGATATATCAGACTGATTTCCAAATTCTTTTTAAGGGATAACTATATAATTTCGGCGGCGGCAGGTCTTGGTTTCTGCTCTGCACTGGCAGTCACAAACAAGATGGAAAACTCTCTTACAATGGGAGTTGGTGTAGTTTTTGTAACATGTGTCAGCTTCTGTCTTGTATACCCTTTTAAGAAATTAATTATCGCATCCGGCACTCATCACAAAATTACACTTTTAATGATTATTATCTCTGTCTTCGTAACAATATTCAGTCTGATAGTCCAGGCAACAATCCCTAGAATAGCCCTCAACATAAAAGCATATATCGATCTGATTACAACAAACTGCATTGTTCTTGCCGTAATCGCTGAAGGACTGACATTAGGATTCTGGGATGCCCAGAAGAAGATATTGAAGGCGTGCCTCGGCTACTCTATCGCACTTATTTTCCTGGCCCTGATGAGAGAACCTCTAGGGTTTGGAACGTTACTGAATTTTCGGATACTCCCGGATAGTTTTCCCGTTGTAGTCTTAATGATAACACCTGTAGGCGGTTTCTTCGCTCTGGCATTGTGGCGTTTCATGCTGAGACCGCTATTTATCAAGACAGGTGTTGTCTATCAGGAAAATGTACTACAGGAGAAAGAGGAAGAGACAGATGCTGAGACTCCGATGAAAAAGAAGAAGCCCGCATTTAAAATGACCGGTAAACTGATAATAATCATTATCTTAGGAGTGCTTCTCGTAGTAAGTCTTGTCACAAATATAAAAGCGGTTACTTCCCTGAACAATCAATTTCAAATTCTTCTTCCGATATTCCTGAGTGCGCTTTTCTTTGACGGCATTGTTCTCAGCAAACTTCTGGGAATATGCCCGCTGCTTAACAAGTCAAGGCAGGTTGACGCTGCGTGGAAGATGGGAGTGGCTGTCGTTATCGTAGTGACGCTGTCCACAAGCCTTAACTGGTTAGTTTACAATAAAGTATTAATAGGTGCCAGCAACTACCTCTCTTCAATTTCTCCGGTTCCCATAAGACTGGAGAAAATATTTTACCTAACGGTCTTTATTGTAACCATTGCAACTTTTGTACAAATTCTGGGCGTACTCCTCAGACGTTTCGCAATGGATGTATATCAACAAATGGGACAGTTCCTGGAGCTGATTACCGTCAACTGCATTGTCCTTGCTGCTGCTACCTTTACTATCCCGCCAGGCTTGTCTTTTATGGCAACAACAGTTACGGCTTTTGGATTTGGCCTCCACTGGTTAATGGTATGCGTCTGGCTTGCTCTACTGAGACGTCACAGGCTGTTTGTACCTTTCAACACGTGGGATGAGGACTCCGTTGCCATACTGCTTCTTGGTATCATGTCAGCAATTTTTACCGGTATCGGTGCAATAACAATCTTCTAAAAATTTTTATAAAATTAATAATATTCCCCGAGTATCAGGACAACAAAATGACCACGTCTATATTATTGAGTATCATTATCATAGTAATAATCATGTTGGCCATGGCCGGTCTCAGCGAGCTTACATACCAGTTCTTTGGCAAAGGCAAGAGACTAACGCTTGCCATTCACAGTGATGACGACTTCGAAAAAACACTCAACATAGAGGGTGGAGACACATTACTGAATACTCTTCAGACCAAAGATTACCATATCCCGTCAGGTTGCGGTGGAAACGCGACCTGCGGCCAATGCAAGATAAAATTATATACCAATATGGGGCCATATTCACCAACAGAAACACCTCTTTTTGATCGTAAGTCACGAGAAGAGACAAGGAAATTTCTTGAGAAAGGAATAGGTGACGGGTATACCAGACTATCATGCCAGGTAAGGGTAGACAAAGATATGGATATTTTTCTGCCTAAGTCTACGCTACAGGTTAAAAAATATTCAGCCCGTGTAATCAAAAAATTCCAATTGACATCCGATAAGTATGAAATAAGTTTGCGTCCACTTCAAAAGTTCAATTTCAAACCCGGACAGTATATCCAGATAGGTTTGCCGGAAGATTATGTAGAGCAACATTACAAAAAATACGGTAAGCAGATAAACTGTTTTTGCAAAGAGACAGGAAAAGATTATATTCCATTTACCCCCGGCCTTGACCTCTATCGTGCTTATTCAATTGCTACGATAAGGAGAGATATCGTAACGTTGATTACAAGAACTGCGCCAATAAATCCACGTGTACAGATAGAAAATGGTGGAGTGCCCTGCCTTGGCCCAAACTGTACACAAGAGTACCTCCAGGACAAATCGATATGGAACTTGTGGGCAGGTGAGAAGATCAGGTTTACCGGCCCTTACGGCAATTTCTGCCTGAAAGAAGAGAAACATAAAGCCGTTTTCGTGGCAGGTGGAGCGGGACTTGCGCCTATTTTAGCACTCCTCGATCAATGGTTCGCAGAAGGACGTAAAGAGGAAATATACTTCTTCTTAGGTGAAAGAAGATTTCAGGACATTCCCATGCTTTATATATCGAAATGGCTTCACTGGCAAAAAATACATCATAACTTTAAATTCATACCGGTAATGTCAGGCGCATTCAAAGGTGACAACCCGTCTGAGCTAAATGACACTGATAAGGAATGCTTCTTAGGTTCATCAGAAGAACACCAGAGGGATATCATAGAACAGGGTTACATTGATAAGAGTGGAGAGAAATGGCTTGGTAAGGTTGGTTTTATAGGCCCATTGCTAACTAACTACCTTAAACATGACGACCCTAAAACAACATTTTATCTATGCGGCCCGGCCCCGATGACCGTAACCGTAATAGATTCAGCAGCCAATACTATTGGATTAAAAAAAGAGAATGTTTTATTTGATGATTTCACCGGCACCCTTACCCCGTCTCTTGACTTAATCTATCAGAAACTTATGATAACAAAAATGTTCAAACAGCTTGGCTTGCATCATGCTGACAGAGATATAGAGAAAATGACTACTATCCTGATCATTAAATTAATACTGAGAGATAAGATCGATGAAAGTTATATCTTCATAGACAAAGTCAAAGAAATTCTAGCACAGCAATCAGAGAAGGAATCCCACCTGAATAAACTATTTAAAGAGTACGAATAGAAATATTTGTTGATTTTATTTACTATTCCAATTAACATACTTAACTTGCTAGACGTAAAGGTGTTAGACACGAATTGACACGGACAGAAACATAACATGTTTCGGCTTTACCAGGTTATTAAATTAAAACCTTTTACTAACATAGATTTACAGATACTAAAGAAGGAGTCTTAAAAATGTTACTTCAAGATAAAACAATACTCATTGCCAACATTTCAGGAAAACGCAGTACCGGTTGGGCAATAGCGCAATCTCTTGCGAAACAGGGTGCAAAGGTTGCATATACATATCAAAATGAAAGGTTCGGCAATGAAGTCAGGCAATTATTCGAACCTTTAGACGCAATAGATTTAGGAGAGTGCGATGTCACTTCCGATGAAGATATAGATAAACTCTTTGAGCGATTGG
>JANLHC010000008.1 GCA_024654465.1 Candidatus Scalindua sp. | reverse complement strand
CCCGTAGCCTCTCTTGCCCGGGCCAGATACTCAAGCCCCTCTTCTTTAAGTCCCTGGAAGGAATAGGGGCTGGTCCTTGGTTTAAAAGCTCCTCCCCTTAATGCAATAGCGCCTGCCTTCTTCACACCTTCTGCTATAAAATTGATCTGATCCTGGCTCTCTACCGCGCAAGGTCCGGCGATTACGCCTATCTTCTTGCCTCCTAAAACCTGATCATTAATCTTGATTTCAGTGTCGGTCTTTTTAACTTCACGACTGGCTAATTTGTATGGGGTCAAGATTGGAACAGCTTTTTCTACACCGGGTATAGTGTCCCAGTATTCAGGAGGAATGTCTCGTTTATCACCGATTACGGCAATTACTTTCCTATTGGTACCTTCCAATAGTGTTGTTTTACATCCAACTTCCTCGACCTTTTCAATTACATGATCTATTTCGCTCTGATCTGCAGTTGGTTTCATTACAATTATCATAGTTTCACCTGTCTTAACAATTTTCGAAAATATTAATTACCGATTGCGTACAAATGATTATCATTTGAACCAAAATATATTGTGCCGTCTGAACCTATTAATGGAGATGATTCAATCCAGCCACTCGTTTGATAACTCCATTTCAACTCTCCATTTGTGTCTATGGCATAAAGGCTGCCATCTGTCGAACCGATATAGGTAGTTCCCTCTGTATCTACTGCCGGTGATGACTCAATCCAGCCGTTAGTTTTGAAATTCCATTTAAGGGTGCAGTTAGAATTTATTGCGTATATCTCCCTGTTGTAAGAGCCGAAATACAGTGTTCCGTCACTGCCTAATGCGGGTGAGGATTGAACGCTCTTTCCGGTATTAATACGCCACTTTATCGTGCCATCAGGATTAATCGCATAAACAATTCCATTTTCTGATCCAACATAAATAATCCCGTCTTCCCCTACAGCAGGTGAAGAAAACGACTGATAAATATTGCTGCCAATCCTTACGCTCCACTTAAATTTTCCGCCGGCATCTAAAGCATAAACAATGCCTTTGCTTATTAGAAAGTAAATGCTTCCATCAGGTCCGATAGCTGGTGAAGAACTTATAGAACTGTATGTCTTGTTCATAAAATTCCATTTCATATTTCCCTCTGCATCCGTTGCGTAAAGATTACCGTCTGCAGATCCGAAATAAATATAATTGTTTTTTCCTATAGTAGGTGATGAGTAAACCTCACCTTCTGTTTCATGGGTCCACTTGAGGCTGCCATCGGGTTTTATTGCATAGAGTTTCTTGTCTCTTGATCCGACATATATTGTGCCATCGACCCCAATAGCCGGAGATGAGGTTACTTCTCCTCCTGTCTGATAAGCCCAAACGAGTTTACCCTCATGGCTTACTGCATAAAGTTTACCATCTACCGAGCCAAAGTATATTGTTTCATCCACTCCAATTGACGGTGACGACGTAATCCTTTTCTCTACTGCAAATTTCCATTTAAGATTGTTCGTTTGTGCCCCCTTAAAAGGGCTTATACCGGTATGTCTCAAATCATGCCGAAACATCTGCCACGGAGGATCAATCGATTCTGCGCACGACAAGTGAACTCCAAAACCGACAACTAAAATAAGCGTAATACCTAAAACGGTAAATGTTTTCAAGAATATTTTTTTGTACATATTTTAATCCTTATCTGAAATATTAACAATTGAGCGATTTGTGTAGCCGCATCCTTCAGGTTGCGTAATTTGTGGGAAACTCCGATATACTCATCGGATGGAGAAAAACGCAGGCTAAAGCTAGTTTCTTATCCCAGGATTCGAAAAAATATTTCCATCCGAATCAATTGCCGGAGATGAAGTTATAACTCCATTAATCCTGAAAGTCCATTGTAAAATGCCGCTAGAGACCGGTCTTAGAGTAAGTAATTGTCATTATATCAATTACAATAATACTGACCTTAAAAACGAAGTTGTTTTGATTCATATCATTTTATATAATGATATTGTAATGAAGACGCCATCTTGCGGATGTACTGCCGCAATAGTAACTGCCGATACTATTCCACCCGGCGGAGCAGGAGAGATCAAGGCTACATTTTCTTCCGATTCTATTAGCGGGAACATTAATAAAAGTATAACTGTTGCAAGTAATGATCCTGATACCCCGAACTACAGGTTAACGATCTTCGGTGAAATTATTAAAGACCTGATTATCAATCCGGAACACATCGATTTCGGATCAGTTTTCGTCGGAGAAAAAACAAGCAAAACAGTCTCAATTAAATCACAAACAGTGCCTGATTTTAAGATAAAAAAGATTACACCTTCTAAACCATTTATAGATGCCAGGATAGTAGGGGAGAAAAAGAGAGAGAGAAACCTCATTATTTAATCGAAGTAAAATTACATGCGGAAGCGACCATCGGAAACATTGGTGGGGTAATAAAACTCCATACTAACAGTGAAATTCAGCCAGTTACAAGAATTCCCATACTGGGGGAAATAGAGTAGGGATAAGTACCAGAATTATAAATATATATAATGATCAGGATTTGCAGTAAAATATTAATTTTAAAAACACTCGTTTATATATCCCTGTTGCTGATTTTGTTTAATCAGGGCTGCAATAGCCATTCAGAAAAAGAAATCGGTGAAAAACGGAACAAAGCGTCATCAGCACCAACCATACACGTCGTTTTTACCGGCGAAGAGAATGGTTATCTGGAACCTTGTGGATGCTCAGAAGTACAGCTAGGTGGGCTTTCGAAGCGGCATACATTAATCAATCATCTGAGGGAAAAAGATGGAAACTGGATTCTCTTAAGTCTTGGAGATCTTCCAGGCAAAGTCGGCAGACAAGACGAAATAAAGATGGAAACGGCGCTTGAGGCATTAGACTTGATGGGCTATGTTGCGCACAACATAGGCGAAAAGGACCTTAATATGGGAGTTGATTTGTTAGGCTATCTTTCCCAAATAAGTAATGTAGATTTCATATCAAGCAATATGGATTTTACTACACAGGTGCTGAAAATAAAACCTTATGTTATAAAAGAGATAAAAACGAAAGGGACTACATTAAAGGTTGGTATATTGGGCATCGTATCGCCAAGGCTTATTGAAAATACTTATCATGGCATGGAGGTTATGGACCCCGTCTTATCACTTAAGCCTTTACTAAGTGATTTGCGTGATAAAACAGACATCTTGATACTGCTTTCTCATGCGGAAATGGAGGAGTCGATAAAGATCGCAGAAGTCTATCCTGAACTTGACTTAATAATATCAGGTCATCTGGTTGATAGACCTGATCTCTATCTTAAAAAAGTAAATAACACATACGTAATTCCCGTAGGAGAAAAGGGTAAATATGTTGGGGAGATTACGCTATCGACACGTCAGAAAGAATCAGGTGAAGATGAGCATGCTAATAGTTCTTCACCTGTTATTGAGACAATACCTTTAGATGGAAGATTTGAAGATTCACCTGAAATCGCAATGCTATTAAAAATCTATCAGCAGCGACTCAAGGATGAAGATTTATTAGCACAGGTTTTTAAGAGTGATCCACCTTCGAACCTGACCTATATCGGTAATGATGATTGTGCCGTCTGTCATAACAAAATCTTTAAACACGGGGAAGAGACAGGTCACGCTTCAGCTTATGAGACGTTAGTGAAGTCTGAACACGAGTACGACCCTGAATGCGTAGAGTGTCATGTTATTGGTTTGAATTACATTACAGGTTTTGAAACGATAGAATCAACACCGAAACTGAAGGGAGTCGGCTGTGAAAGTTGCCATGGACCCGGAAGTGATCACAAAGAGACGTTATCAAAAGATTACGGTAAGGTAGGTGTTGAGAACTGTGAAATATGTCACAATGATGAACACAGCCCGCATTTCGATTTTAAGGATTACTGGCAAAAGATCAAGCATCCACGGGAGAAAGAGAAGGGTGGTTGATTAGTCTTTCCGTCTTTAATTTCTGCATACAGAAGAGAAATTTCCAATAGTAAAGAAGATGCTTATCGCATACAATGGGGTCGAATGGCCTCAAACAGAAATAGCGGTAAGTTTGTGAAACAAGTTGGCATGATATGGATTTAATTGAATGGTCATCTTTATATCAGATGCGTAAGCGCCTTTTTGAAAAAATGGCAGAACTTAAATGTAATAAATAGATGGTTGAATACTACTTTGACGGATTGATTCAGGAACTTTTCATAAGTCGCGCTATTTATTCTTTTAAGGTATTAAGACGTGAGGTAGGAGAAGATGATGGATACATCCGTATAAAATGTAAGCTACCAAATAACGAGATCCTTGAATTTTCTGAATATGTTCAGATTCGAAAAAGCAAAATACATCTTGAGGCATATAGCTTCCAAGCAGGTTATGGGTGTTGAAACGGTTATCGACCGGTTTTCTTTGAGCATTGTAAAGCAGTCAGTTTCCATAGAGGGGTTGCGGCTGTATCAGCCGGAATCATTTCCCGAAGGCGTATTTATTGATATCACTGAAGTCAGTGCATCCTGTAATGTAGCATTGCTTCTGAGAAAAAAAAA
>JANLHC010000250.1 GCA_024654465.1 Candidatus Scalindua sp. | reverse complement strand
TTACTGGGTGGTAAAGTGCTGTCCAAAATCTTCGGTTTATATCCGGTCATAAGGCTATTCAGGAGCGAACGAAAGGAACAGTGGTACTACACGTTGATGATGTCCACAGGACTGACCTTTGGTACGATTTCTGCCTTATATGGATTCTCTCACGGTATAGTGACCCGTGAACAATACTCTTTCCTGGTAGCAGTAGTTATAGCGAGTGCTGTTATTCCGACACTTGTTGCGGGTATTTTCTTTCTACCAAAACATCTTTTGCCCAAAACTGAAGAACCAGTAGCAGAAATATTCGAGGAAGAAGGCTTGAGCGAAGAAGGATGATATTTAATGAAAGAGAAGAATGCTCTTCTGGGATTCCTGAAAGATGACTTTGATACCACTTATCTTTCGAACCAAAATGTTTTAGCATTGAGAAAGTTATTTTATAAAAAGATAAAGAATGAAAGCCCGTATCTTGTATTTGATCATATAGGAAGAGTAGGGCCGAAGTTTTTTTCGTATTTAGAAAATCTGCTTGATGAACATCCAATGCTCATTGTCGCACGGAACCGTTATTCTAAAGAAATCGGTGACTTATCATTACTTTTGTTTTCTTTCGATAAATTGCAGATTTATAACCTAGATAAAAAGCATACTTACGACTTGAATATATGGTGTTTTCGATTACAACTGTTTATAATCTTCTTAAAATAACAATAAATGAACTTTTGATCTTTATTCCAGGGTGTTATATGCACTTCACTAACACTGTTGACAAGCTCAAAAGATTCACCAAGCTCGTTTTTCATTTTTTCCGGGCTGTATCGTTCGACATCAAGACCGCTGCATTTAGGAGGGCCATCAATAGCGAAGGCAGCAATGACAATATGGCCTCCGGGTTTTACAGTCTCTTTCAACCGTCGCACATACCTGGTTCTATCTTCTGTATCAGTAAGAAAATGAAATACTGCACGATCATGCCATAAGTCATATTGGCTTGAAGATTTAAATTCTGTTACATCTGCCTCAATCCAGCATACATTTTCAGCCCGCCTGCCCAACCTCTCCTGAACATAATGAATCGCTTTTGATGAAATATCGAGGACAGTTACATTCCGAAACCCCTGATCTAACAATTTATCCACAAGGACAGACGTGCCACCTCCGACATCAATGATTTTTGCCGCATGGTCTATTTCTGTTGAAGCAATAAGTTTCAGAGATACGGTAGGTCCAACTTGATACCAGCTGACTTCAACCGGCCTCTTTTGGCCATAGACATTTTCCCAATGTTTCTTACAATTAAAACTCATCACTTTGTCTCCCTATTTTCTTGATATCAATTCATTCATAATATTTAGTGTTAGATCTTTACAGGCTAAAACTCACTACTCCAATTGACGATTCCGGATGCGAAAAAATATAAAAACAAAATTACACTTGACTATATTATAATATTATCATATAAGCATCAACTATATTTCTGAAAAAATGGATGACAAATGAACAAATTAGACATAAGAGATAAAGCAGAGGTTCTAAAGCTCATGGGACATTCAACTCGCCTATTAATCTTAGAGGAGCTTGTTAAAGGAGCTAAATGTGTAACTGATATCAAGGATTTACTTGAAATTGAGCAATCTAACCTCTCTCAACATCTTTCAGTACTACGCAATCTCAAGATAATAGATTTTTACGAGGATGGAGTACTACGTTGTTATTACATCATACGTCCCCGAATGGTAGATGCACTCTTCACATTCATTTCCGGGAACTATCCAATTGAACGCCGTTCGTGTGAAGAGGTTCGGAAGGAAGGCGAAAGACTAAAGACAAAAAAGGTGAAAAAAGCAAAAAGTAATTAATCTTTTACATGTGAGGAGAACAAAAATGGGCAATAATAAAGTAGAAGAACTGGCGTTTCGTATTGTTGGTGACATGGGAGGTGCTTTCACCATGGCTCTTGGATATATCGGAGATCGATTGGGGATTTTCAAAGCTATGGAAGGTGCAGGGTTACTTACAAGTTTAGAACTCGCTGATAAAACAAAACTCAATGAGCGCTATGTTAGGGAATGGGCTAAGGCGATGGTGGCAGCCGAGTATTTAGATTACGACCCATCTTCAGATCGATACATCATGACCGATGAACAGGCATGTGTACTGGCCAACGAAGATAGTCAGATGTTTGTCGGAGGTGCGTTTCATTTTACTACACCCACGATTTTGAATGTACAGAAAATTATGAATGCCTTTCGAAATGGAGGAGGAATTTCTTATTCTGATATAGGTGAAGAAATTCCGGAAGCGATTGAACGCTTCTTTCGTCCTGGCTATGTGCACTTTCTCGCCAGGGACTGGCTGAATACGGTACCCGGTCTGACAGTGAAGCTGGAAGAAGGGGTAAATATAGCGGATATCGGTTGTGGCTACGGACAGTCCTCGGTGGCAATAGCGAAGGCATTTCCGAAATCAAAGGTTTTGGGAATTGATTACCACGGATCGAGTATTGATCGAGCAAAGAAACTTGCGGCGTCTAACGGGTTAACCAACATTGAGTTTCTTGAAGCATCTGCCAGCGCGATCCCTGGAAAGAAATTTTATGACCTGATTTGCACATTGGATTGCATTCACGATATGGCAGATCCACTCTCAACACTGAAAGCAATCCGTGAAGCTCTTACGGACAATGGGACTCTTTTTTGGTCTGAACCCAACGCTTCAGATAATCCACTTGATTGTAGAAATCCTGTGGGTAAAACGTTCTCATCCCTTAGCCCTTTCCATTGTCTGACGGTATCCCTGGCTCACTGTGGCAGCGGGCTGGGTACAATCATCGGTGAAAGTGGGGCAAGAAAACTTGCAGAAGAAGCAGGTTACTCCTGTTTTGAGAAACTTCCTATCGAAAACCCCTTTAATCAATTTTTTGCCCTCCGGCGCTAATTATATTAGGTGATAGATTAAAAACAAAATGCAACAGAAAAAATCGTATGAAAATTAATACAAATTTAGATTATACCGGAGATTAAACCAAGAGCTATAAAAATTAGCATTATCGAAACCAATAATTGAATTCCACGCATTGTCACTTTTTCCAGAAGCGGGGTAAATATATCCTGCTGCGAATGAAAGAACCATTTTATCTCAGCATAAAGGAGGGAATTTATCTCAGTGCTATCGTAGATAGCTATTTCTTTGAAACAATGGTGCAATACTTGCTTCCAGTCCTTTATTTCTTGTATCTGTGAAAATCTGTGGCTAAATTCTTCTGTTTCTCTC
>JANLHC010000248.1 GCA_024654465.1 Candidatus Scalindua sp. | reverse complement strand
CGCAAAAGATCTGTCTCTCCTTGGATATCAATGTACTATCTTTGAGGCCCACTCCGGTCCCGGAGGTATGCTTCGTATGGGAGTACCGACATACCGCCTACCAAGAGAGTTCATGGATAAGGACATCAATTTTATAACAGACCTTGGTGTAGAAATAAAATATAACACGACTATCGGCAAGGATATATCCTTCGACAATTTAAAAAATGATTTTGATATTACGTTTTTAGCAGTGGGTTTGCCCGTTACCAGACGGCTTCCTATTGAAGGCACTGATTTAGATGGGGTGCAGGATGCTATAACATTTCTTAAGAGCGCAAACTGCCATGACAATGCAAAGGTGGGAAATAGTGTCCTTGTTATTGGTGGTGGAGCCGTCGCTATGGATTGTGCGAGAACTGCCTTAAGGCTTGGACCCAAGGAAGTTAACATAGTATGTCTGGAGTCTCGAAATGAAATGCCAACATCGGATTACGAGATTGAAGAAACGCTACAGGAAAAAGCAATACTTCACGCCTCATTAGGTCCAAAAAGGATTATAGGAGAAAATGGCAAGGCCACGGGACTTGAGACGCTTAAGGTAAAATCTGTTTTTGACAGCCAGGGAAGATTTAATCCATCATTTCACGAAGGCAGTGAATCTATAATAAGCGCAGATACGATCATTCTGGCGATAGGCCAGTCATCAGATCTGTCATTTCTTGAGGGGCATGAAGAGATAAATGTTACCAGAGGAGGCACAATAGCCGCAGATGCTGAAACTTTACACACTGGTATGCCGGGTGTTTTCGCGGGTGGTGATGTGGTGTTAGGCAGAGGAACACTTACTATGGGTTTAGGCCATGGCAAGAAAGCCGCATTATCTATACATAATTATCTCAGAAAGGCTTCTGAGGCTGATCATAAATTCAGAGATGTTAAACCTATTGATGAACTGTCAAAGGCAGAAACAAGGGTAGACAAAATAAAGAAAGAGGAGAGGGATGAAATGCCGGTTCTTGATCCGGATACAAGGACCGGAAATTTCGATGAGGTTGAACTGGGTTTTACAGAAGAGATTGCAGTACGTGAAGCAATGCGTTGCATGAACTGCGGTAATGGGGCCTCCGTCTCTTCAGAAACCTGCATTGCATGCCTGACCTGTGTCAGAGTATGCCCATTTGAAATACCAAAAATTAAAGAAGACGAAAATTTTGCTTATATAGATAATGATTGCCAATCTTGCGGAATGTGTGTTGTTGAATGCCCTGCGAAGGCAATCGAGTTTAAAGGGACGTATGAGGATATGGGCAAAGATCAATTACATGAAGTTTTCAAAGACGCAAAAACCGCTGAACCATTGATAATAAACTTCTATTGCCGCTACAACCTGGACTTGGCACTCTCCAAAGAAGAACTACCGGAAAACATCAGACAGGTAAATTTACTCAGTTTAGGAAAGTTAAGCCCGGTATTAATTCTCGACGCATTTGAGAAAGGTGCCGATGGAGTTTTAATTACATCATGTGACGACTCGTGTCATTTCGGTGATTCATGTAATACCTGGGCAGAACAAAGAGCGGAAACGGCAATGGATTTCTTAACTTCAATTGGCATTGAAAAGGAAAGGATAAAACATCATATTCTTCCAGGCCAAAACGGAGATAGTTTCTTACAAACAGCGAATCAATTGATAGAAGAGATAAAAAAACTTTAAAAAGTTAAGTCGCTATCGCGACAAAGGACTATCCTTCGACTCCGCTCGTCACACTGAGCGGAGTCGAAGTGTTATCAACATTGAATTTCCTATGCATTAAACTAATCTTATCCTTTTCTTAACAATCATTTTATATCACTATGAGCGAAGAACACGACGCAAATAATAATAGTTTAAAAGCGGGAAGTAATTTAGAGAAACTTCTCAGGAAGGGTGAATTTGTTGTTACGTCAGAACTGGGGCCTCCCAGAGGAGCCAGCCGGGAAGCAGTTGAGAAGAAGGCAGAGCTTTTAAAAGGTTATGCTGACGCATTTAATTTAACCGACTGCCAGACAGCGATGGTACGCCTTTCCAGTATCGCAAGTGGAGCCATACTCCTTGATATGGGAATGGAACCCGTTGTGCAATTGACCTGTAGAGATAGAAATAGAATAGCAATGCAAAGTGATAT
>JANLHC010000243.1 GCA_024654465.1 Candidatus Scalindua sp. | reverse complement strand
CGCCGATAGCGATGGACAAAGAGTTGAGATTCGCTATAAGAGAAGGCGGTAAGACTGTGGGTGCCGGTGTTGTTACTAAAATTATTGAATAATAGAATTGATAAGCCATGGGAAACAAAATAGATTACAAAATTAGGATTCGGATGGAAGCTTACGATCATAGGATACTCGATCAGTCTGCTGTGGATATAATGGATACTGCTAAGCGCACGGGAGCGAGGGTGTCAGGTCCGATACCTTTGCCGACACGTATGGAGCGGTATACAGTTCTTCGCTCGCCTCATGTTGACAAAAAGTCTAGAGAGCAATTTGAAATAAGAACGCACAAGCGGCTGATAGATATTATTGAGCCAACTCCGAAGACAGTTGATGCATTGAACAAGCTTAATATGCCTGCTGGTATAGAGATAAAAATAAAAGCATAGTGACTTGTTGGGTTTTTTAATATAAAAGTATTTTTTAATTGAATTATATAGGTGTTATATATGATAGCAGGATTACTTGGTAAAAAATTAGGTATGTCCCAGATTTTCAGTAAAGAGGGTGGTTTAATCCCGGTGACGTTGTTGCAGGCGGGCCCTTGTGATCTCTTACAAATAAAAGACAAGGAAAATGATGGGTATTCTGCCCTGCAGATTGGCTTCGATGAGAAGAAAAAGAAAAGAACGTCCAGGGCTGAGATTGGACATTGTTCAAAAGTAAAGGCAGGCGTAAAAAGAATAATAAGGGAATTTCGTACTGATACATTTGATGCGGAATATGAGCCGGGGCAAACCTTTACAGTTTCTGTTTTTGATGATGTGGAGTCGATAGATGTAACTGGTACCAGTAAAGGTAAAGGTTTTGCTGGTGTTATGAAGAGGTGGGGATTTAGTGGAGGGCCTTCTACGCACGGTTGTACAACGCCAAGGGGTCCTGGTTCGGTTGGTTCCGGTACTAGTCCGGGGCGTGTGCATAGGGGTAAGAAAATGCCAGGGAGAATGGGTGGTAAAAGGATTACTGTGAAGAATCTGGATGTAATTAAGGTAGACAAAGACAGGAACATGTTAATTGTTAAGGGGGCGGTTCCCGGTCCAAATGGTGGATATTTAATTATACGAAAGAGTAGAAGCGAATTATGATAAAAGTACCAGTGTTTGATAATAGCGGAAATCCTTTAGAGGATGTGTCTTTGTCTGAAGAAAGTTTTGGTGGCAAGGTCCATAGAGAGCTCTTGAGAGATGCAATAATTATGCATGAAGCAAATCAAAGGAGAGGAACGGCGTCAACTAAGACTCGTGGAGAGGTGGCAGGCAGTGGAAGAAAGCCATGGAAGCAGAAGCACACAGGGAGGGCGAGAGCTGGTTGTATTCGTTCTCCGATATGGAAAGGTGGTGGGGTTGTTTTTGGGCCACGGCCAAGAGATTATTCTTATTCGATAAATCGTAAAGCCAAAAAAGTCGCCTTGCGGTCTGCAATCCTGTCTAGACTGATAGATAATGAGGTGATTCTTATCGATAAGCTCGAATTTGATTTGCCTAGTACTAAAAGAATGGCAAGTATATTGAAATGTTTGGAAGTCAGAGAAAGCTGCCTTATCGTAATGCAAGAGTTTGATGAGACAATTTGGAAGTCATCTAGGAACATTTATAATGTAAAGTTTAGGGTTGCATCTGACTTGAATGCGTATGATGTGGTTAAATACAAAAAACTATTAATAGTTAAAGATGTATTAGAGAATCTTAAATTCGAATAAACTGACTAAAGATTAATTAAAGAAAGAGAATGTTTCTTTCTAAAAGAATATTATGGATTATTACCAAATTATAAAAAAACCTTTATCTTCAGAAAAAAGCGTAGGCGACAGAGAAACGTCAAATGCGTATCACTTTGAGGTAGATAAGAAAGTAAATAAGATTCAGGTAAAAGAGGCGATAGAGAAGCTGTTTGAAGTGACGGTCTTGGCAGTGAGAACCTTAAACAAAACCGGAAAAAAGAGAAAATATAGAAATAGAGTGTTCAGGGCAAGTGGATGGAAAAAGGCAATAGTAACCTTGAAAGAGGGCGATCGGATTGATCTTGGATATTAGTTTACTTTGTAAATATGAAAGCGTGATTAAATGGGAATAAAACGGTACAAACCGACAACTAGTGGAAGACGTCTGGGGACAGTTTCTGATTTTGCAGAAATAACGTCAGTTACTCCGGAAAAAAGGTTGTTGCTTCCAATTAATAAAAAGGGTGGAAGAAATAACGAGGGTAAAATTACAGTTAGGCACAGGGGTGGCGGGAGTAGGAGAAAATATAGAATTATCGACTTTAAAAGAGACAAACATGGCGTTCCTGCTAAGGTTGCTACGATAGAGTACGATCCAAATCGTTCGGCTAACATTGCTTTGCTGCATTATCTGGACGGTGAAAAACGTTATATATTGGCGCCTGTTGGTTTGGTTGTGGGAAATCAAGTGTTGTCTGGTGATAAAGTTGAGTTTCAAACAGGCAATAGTATGCCTCTTAAAAATATACATCTGGGGATAGAAGTTCATAATATTGAATTAAGGCCGGGAGAGGGTGGGAAGATTGTTAAATCTGCAGGTAGTGTTGCGCGTGTTTTAGCAAAAGAGGAAAAGTATGTGCAGGTAGTCCTTCCTTCCGGTGAAGTTCGTAAGATTTTCCACGAATGTATGGCAACTGTAGGTAGGGTTGGCAATACTGATCATATGGGTGTTAGGCTTGGAAAGGCTGGTCGGAATAGGTGGAAGGGTCGCAGGCCACATGTAAGAGGTACTGCAATGAACCCAGTTGCGCATCCTTTAGGGGGAGGAGAAGGAAGGAGCCATGGTGGAAGGCATCCTTGTTCTCCGACAGGTGTGTTGGCAAAGGGTGGTAAGACGAGAAAAAGGAAGTCTACAAGTAACAAGTTCATAATAAGAAGAAGAAAGTCTAGGCGTAATAAGTAGCATCTTCATAATAATATGAAGCAGGTCTAGGCGATATTAATTCTAGTTAGCAATAAATTTATAAAAAAGAGTTAAAATTATGGGACGTTCAGTTAAAAAAGGCCCTTATGTTGATGCCAAACTACTTAAGAAAGTATTAAAACAAAGGGATACTGGTGTTAAAGACCCTATTCGTACGTGGGCTAGAAGTTGTATAGTTATTCCGGAATTTGTGTCACATACATTTATGGTTCATAATGGCAAGATTTTCCATAAGCTTTTTATTATGGAAGATATGGTGGGGCACAAGCTTGGAGAATTTGCACCTACGAGAACTTATAGAGGTCATGGTGGGTCGAAGAAGAAGTAGCGGTAGCGGTAATGTATGGAGTATAAATTCGAATTATTAATAATAATTGACCAATAAAAATGAATTTTAAAGCAAGCTGTAGATACGTTAAGATGTCTCCGAGAAAAGCAAGATACGTTGTTGATCTAATAAGGGGGAAGACTGTAAATCATGCTCTAGAGGCTTTGAGACTGACAAATAAGAGGGCTTCTTTCTTTGTGGACAAAACACTGAGGGCGGCAATTGCGAGTGCCAGTGAGAATCAAAGTGTGGATGTAGATTCTTTATTTATTAAAGAAATATATGTGGACGGGGGTCCTGCGCGTAAATGGTTCAGGCCCAGGGCAAGAGGTGTTTCTTCGATGATTAAGAAGCGTACAAGTCATATATCTCTAGTGCTATCAGATAGAAAAAATAGAAATTAATTCTCTTTTTTTCAAAAGAGGAATAGTATTTTTTAGTGATATTATTAATGCATTGTAATTAGAAAGGCAAATATGGGTCAAAAAGTTTGTCCAATTGGGTTCAGATTAGGAATAACACAAACATGGCGTTCACGGTGGTATGCTGATAAGAAGAACTTCGGCAAGTTGCTTGTGGAAGATCAAAAAATAAGAAAATATATTAAAAAAAACTATCGTTTTACGGGGATTCCTAAAGTCGAAATTGAAAGAACGCGTGACGAAGGCGCAAAGATTATAATCTATGCTGCAAGGCCTGGATTGATAATTGGACGTAAGGGTTCAGAAATTGAAAAATTAAAAAATGGAATTGAAAAAATAGTGGAAAAAAGTGTAGATATAAAGATTCAAGAAGTTGACAAGCCAGAGCTAGAGGCACAGTTGGTTGCTGAGAGCATTGCTGAGCAATTACAAAAAAGGGCTGCCTATAGAAGAACAATAAAGAAATCGGTAGAGAGTACAATGGGGTTGGGTGCTAAAGGAGTCAAGATCCAAGTGTCTGGGCGTTTGGGCGGTGCGGAGATAGCAAGGACAGAAGGTGCTACTGTTGGGAGCATACCTTTGCATACGCTGAGGGCAAATATTGATTATGGATTTGCTGAGTCTATGACAACTTATGGTACAATTGGAGTTAAAGTGTGGATATATAAAGGGTTAGTTGATTTGGGCAAAGGGGTTAATTATGCGGTTGATGCCAAAAAGAGTTAAGTTTAGAAAGTCTCATAGGGGAAGGATTAAGGGAAATGCAACAAGTGGCAATACTGTGTGCTTTGGTGACTATGGTCTGCAGTCTACCGAGCCGGGTTGGATATCTGCACAGCATTTAGAGGCTGGTAGGGTGGCGGCTACGCAATATAGTTCAAGGGATGCTAAGTTGTATATAAGGGTTTTTCCGCACAAGCCGATTAGTGCTAAACCTATTGAAACTAGAATGGGCAAGGGTAAGGGTGATACTGATAGATGGGTTGCGGTTGTCAAGCCTGGTACTGTTTTGTTTGAGTTGGGAGGGGTTACTGAGGAGATGGCAAGGTCGGCATTTAATAGGATAGCATATAAGATGCCGGTGCGGGTTGTATTTGTTAAGAGGAGAGTGGCGACTTGAAGGCAAGTGAAATTAGAGAAAAATCTCATCAGGAACTACTTGATGAGCTGGAAGGATGCAAGAGAGAGCTATTAAACTATAGATTTCAGTGGCAGGCTGGCGAAATACGTAATTCTGCACAATACAAACAGATAAGAAAAGATGTTGCGCGATTAAAGACTGTTTTAAGGGAGGTAGAATTGGGAATTAACACTGACCTTACTGAGAAGAAAAAGGATTAAAAGAGTACACAATGGAAACTGAAAAAAATAAAAAACACAGGAAGACTGTAATTGGTGTAGTTTCAAGTAATAAAATGACAAATACGATTACAGTGAAAGCGGAAAGACGAGTAAAACATCCCAGATATGGAAAATTTGTTAAACGAGCAACTGCTTATAAAGCACATGATGAAGGAAACAAGGCTGGGCAAGGTGATAAGGTAGAGATTGTAGAGTCAAGGCCAATAAGCAAGGATAAGCGCTGGAGACTAGTTCGTATTGTGAAATAATAAAAGGATGTTGATAAAATGATAATGGAACAAACGATGTTAGATGTAGCCGATAACTCAGGTGCAAAGATGGCTAAGTGCATAAAGGTGCTTGGAGGATCCAGGCGTGTGTATGCGTCAGTTGGTGATATCGTTGTGGTTGCTGTTAAGAAAGCAATTCCAAACGGTGTTGTAAAAAAAGGTGATGTTGCTAAAGGTGTGGTTGTCAGGACAAAGAAAAATATAAGGCGCGATGATGGTTCTTACGTGAAATTTGATAGAAATGCAATTGTAATCGTAGAGGATGATGGGAGTCCTAAGGGGACTAGAATTTTTGGTGCAGTTGCTAGAGAATTAAGGCAAAAGAATTTCATGAGAATAATTTCATTAGCTCCTGAAGTAGTTTAAATGTAATATTCTAAAGGGGAGTCGGTAAAAGGTATGCATGTAAGAAAAAATGACATTATACAAGTTACTGCCGGTGATGATTCTGGCAAGACGGGTAAAATATTGTATGTGATGACAAAGCAGAATCGTGTCATTGTAGAAGGAATTAATTTCATTCAAAAGCATATAAAGCGTAGTGAAAAGAACCCGCAAGGCGGTCGCGTTCAGAAAGAGGCGCCAGTATCTGTATCGAATGTATTGGTAATATGCCAAAATAAAAATTGTGAGAAGAATGGTAAGGGTGTGCGGACCGGACGCAAGATTCTTGAGAATGGTGATAAGGCTCGAGTATGCTATAAATGTGGAAGTGAAATAATTGCTTCTGAATGAAATTGAAGATTAGGATATAAAATAAAGTATGGTGCGTTTAATAGAAAAATATAAAGAGGAAATTGTGCCCAAGTTGATGGAAAAATTCAGCCTTAAGAATAAGCTGGAAGTTCCAAAACTGGAGAAGATTGTTATAAATATGGGTGTTGGAAGAGCTAAGGAGAATAAAAAACTTCTTGAAGATGCGATGAAGCACTTAGCAACGCTTTCTTGCCAGAAACCAAGTATGACAAGGGCACGTAAGGATATAGCTGGTTTCAAGCTGAGAAAAGGTGACCCTGTTGGTTGTAAAGTAACGCTTCGTGATAAAATGGCTTACGAATTTATGGATCGTTTGATAAGCATTGTTTTGCCGAGAATAAAAGATTTTCAGGGTCTTTCAGCTAAATCGTTTGATGGCCGTGGGTGCTATACACTGGGTATAAACGAATTGGCGGTTTTTCCTGAAATAGATATTGACGATATAGAATTTGTTCAGGGTATGGATATCACGTTTGTGGTGTCTGTGAAATCGGATGAGCAGTCGCGTGAAATGTTGAGGCTATTTGGAATGCCTTTTAAATCATAATTTGTTTTTTTGAGAATTTTAAATTAATAACGGATTTCTAAACACTCGGGGTATATATGGCAAGAAAAGCATTAGTAGTAAAATCTAAGAGGGAACCAAAATTCAAGACTCGAAGATATAATAGGTGTCAGCTTTGTGGAAGACCCAGGTCGTATTACAGAAAATTCCAAATATGTAGGTTGTGTTTTAGGAGTCTTGCCTCGAAAGGGGAAATACCTGGAGTAAAGAAGGCAAGTTGGTAGGGTACAAAAATAAAGATTTTTTATAAAGTACAGAGGGGCTGATTAAAATGAGTATGACTGATCCGGTTGCAGACATGTTAACGAGAATACGTAATGGAATTATGGTTGGAAGAGAGGCCGTAAATATCCCTTCGTCGCGCATCAAGATAGGTATTGCAGAAGTTTTGAAAAAGGAAGGTTTTATAAAGGAGTTTAAGGAAATTCCTGATGAAAAACAAGGTGTACTGAGGGTTTATTTGAAATACGGACCATTAAACCAGAAAGTAATTAGTCATATAAAAAGAGAAAGTACGCCAGGCAAGAGAATCTATAAGGGAGTGGAAGATATAGGTAAGGTGCTGGGCGGTATTGGTATATCAATATATTCAACTTCGAAAGGTATTTTGAGCAATAAAGAGTGCAGAGTGCATAATATAGGCGGAGAGCATATTTGTACAGTATGGTAAATAGGGCTTATGTTGGCTTATTTATTCAAACAGGATAAAACAATTTTCTAAATTTTTTATTTTACAGCAATACAGAAAAAAATATGTCGCGAATAGGAAAAAAACCCATCCCAATACCAGACGGTGTCAAAATAAAATATGATAAAGATGCCGTAACAATTGAAGGTTCTAAAGGAACAATAGTACAGTCAATTCATTCACTGATGAAAGTTGAGGTTGACGAAGACGCAAAGCAGTTCAGTGTAATACGCCCATCTGAAGAACGACAATGTAGAGAACTTCATGGTTTGACGCGTACTCTTTTAGCAAACAACGTTCACGGCGTTGTAAGCGGGTTTTCTAAGGATCTGGAAATAATCGGATTAGGGTACAATGTAAAAATGCAGGGTGAAGAACTGATATTACAATTAGGGTTTTCACATCCTATAAATGTAAAAATTCCGAAAGATATAAAGATTGAGATTCAAAATCCTACAAATCCTGGAAAATTTACAGTTTTTGGTATTGATAAACAAAAAGTCGGTCAGTTTGCGGCGAATATTAGACGCTTACGTCCTCCTGAACCATACAAAGGGAAGGGTGTGAAGTATGCTGATGAGATTATCCGCAGAAAGGCTGGTAAGGCGTCGGCTAAATAATAATTTTTGCACTTCTTTTTACTTAAAAAAATAAAGCTATGGATATTATTAAAAAAAAATACAAAAGTCGGCTTAGGCGTCGTAAAGGAATCAGAAAAAAAATCGTTGGTGTCAAAGAAAGACCGAGATTGAGTGTGTTTAGAAGTTCAAAGAACATATATTGCCAGATAATAGATGATACTGACGGTGTGACACTGGCTAGTGCTTCAACACTAGCAAAAGATATTAAAGATAAAACGCCCTATGGTGGAAATGTAAAGGCAGCGGAACTGGTAGGCCAGAAAATAGCGGAGGAAGCATCGAGGCTGGGAATTACCAAAATAGTCTTTGATAGGGGCGGATATAAATATCATGGGAGAGTTAAGGCTTTAGCTGATAGTGCAAGAAAAAATAATCTTGATTGCTAAGGCACTTACTGAAGGAATATTGTAAATAATAGGAGGCTCTTTTGGCGTACAAAAAAGAAACTGGACAATTAGAAGAAACAGTTGTAAAAATCAATAGATGTACTAATGTGACAAAGGGTGGAAAGAGTATGAGCTTTAGCGCATTAGTGGTCGTTGGAGATAAAAATGGAACTGTTGGGTATGGGTTTGGCAAAGCAAGAGAAGTGCCAAATGCTGTAGGAAAGGCAGTAAAAGATGCCAACAGGTATACTTATTTAATACCTCTTGTTAATGGGACAATACCACACGAAGTATGGGGACGCTATAAAACAGCAAGGGTATTTATGAAGCCGGCGGCGCCAGGTACCGGGATCAAAGCGGGGACTTCAGCGAGATCTGTACTGGAATCTGTAGGTATTACAGATATTTTGACAAAATGTTATGGAACGAGAAATCCTCTGAATGTTGTAAAAGCCACGGCTGAGGGGCTTAAGTCGCTAAGAACCAAGCAAGAAGTAGAATTGTTAAGAGGTGTGAAGATATAATGAATTTGAAAGATGCTAAAAAGACTTCCCAAAAAGTAAAGAAGAGAAAGCGTGTAGGGCGTGGAGCAGGGTCTGGTCACGGAAAAACAAGTTGTAAGGGATTTAAAGGTCAAAAATCACGTTCAGGTGGTAATTTAAGAACAATATTTGAAGGCGGGCAGATGCCTTTGTTTCGTAGAATTCCTAAAAGAGGTTTTATCAACTCTTTTAAGAAGAAGTATACAATATTGAACATTAAGGATTTTGAAAATTTTGATTCTGGAACTCGTGTAGATTTGCAAAAACTAAGAGATTCTGGGTTGATAAAGAATGCAAAATATGATTTAAAGGTTCTGGGTGAAGGGGTACTGACCAAATCGCTTACTATTGCTGCGCACAAATTCAGTGGAGTAGCGATTGCCAAGATTAAGGACGCGGGAGGAGTAGCAGAAGCAATATCATGATAGAGAAGTTCACTAATATGTTCAAAATTCCTGAGCTGAGGAATAAATTACTGATAACTCTGGGATTGCTTGCAGTATGCAGGCTAGGTGTATTTATTCCGATGCCTGGCATCGATACAACAGTACTTAAGACATACTTTCAGCAGTTTACTCAATCTGGTGTTGGTCAATTGTTGGGATTAGTTGATTTGTTTGCAGGTGGTGCTATGAGTTCGGGCGCAATCTTCGGTTTGGGGATTATGCCGTATATCAG
The DNA here is from genome assembly GCA_024654465.1 of Candidatus Scalindua sp. Taxonomy (GTDB): domain Bacteria; phylum Planctomycetota; class Brocadiia; order Brocadiales; family Scalinduaceae; genus Scalindua. The sequence continues at coordinate 13,319 of JANLHC010000243.1, read as the reverse complement.
TGCTTCCATTATATTTCAACTTCTTGTTGGTGTTGTTCCTTTTCTTGAGAGACTACAAAAGGAAGGTGATGCTGGTAGGAAAAAAATAAATCAATATACTAGATTGACTACAGTTGGATTGTGTCTTTTCCAAGCGTTCATAATGATTCGTACTCTGTACGCGATCGAAATTAATGGCGTATCTGTTGTGCCTATACATATACAGGGTGTCCAGTTTCAACTTATGGCCGCAATCCTTTTGACAACGGGAACTGTATTGTTGATGTGGATAGGAGAACAGATTGATGCACACGGTATCGGTAGCGGTATTTCGCTAATTATCATGATAGGTATTATCGATAGGTTACCGTGGGCTTTTAGTCAGATTTTACAAAACTTTACTTTCTCGGTAGCTCCTGCTGAACACGAGATAGGAATAGCGAAGTTGCTGTTGTTGATAGCTATGTTTTTTGGGATAATTGCAGGGGTAGTATATATTACTCAAGGGCAAAGGCGTATTCCCGTGCAGCAGGCGAAACATACAAGAGGCAGAAAAGTTTACGGTGGGCAGAAACATTTCCTGCCTCTAAAAGTAAATCAAGCGGGAGTTATGCCGATAATTTTTGCACAATCACTACTGATCTTTCCTGCCGCAATAACTAAAGGTTTACAAGTCAGGTTCGAACCTGGAACATTTTGGTATTGGATTACATCTCGAGTGTCAGAAGCATTTGCAGGTGGATTTGTATACGTAGTTATGTATGTTGTACTAATTGCTTTCTTTTGTTATTTTTGGACAGCTATACAATTTAACCCGAAGGAAATGTCAAATAATATGAGAGATTATGGTAGTTTTATTCCTGGTATAAGGCCGGGACATCGAACGGCCGATTATCTTGAAGGAGTTATGAGCAGAATCACACTTGCCGGTGCCGCATTTTTGTCATTAATCGCAGTCTTGCCAATGATTATAGCTGGAGGGTTCGAGTTAAACAGAGCCGTTGCCAGCTTTTATGGTGGTACTGGACTTTTAATTGTAGTTGGTGTGGCTTTGGATTTGGTACAAAAAATAGAATCTCATTTGATTATGAGGCATTATGGTGGTTTTCTGAGTGGTGGTAATAAAGTAAGAGGCAGAAGGGGATGAGGCTTATATTCCATGGTCCTCCCGGTGTGGGTAAGGGTACTCAGGCTGGAAGGATTAGTTTAGAAGAAAATATAAACCATATTTCTTCTGGTGACCTTTTGAGGGTTGCTGTTGATGCTAAAACAGAGATAGGGCTGAAAGCAAAAAAATATATTGAGAATGGATTACTGGTTCCGGACGAGTTAATAGTTAATATAGTTGCGGACAAGATAAATTCAGCAGAGTGTGAGAAGGGATTTATTTTAGACGGGTTTCCAAGAAACCTATCCCAGGCGAGAGTGCTTGATAGTACACTGGAAAAAGCAGGAAAAAAGATAGACAGAGTTTTCAGTTTTACAGCGTCTGAAGAAGTCATAATTACACGTATTTCAGGTAGGCGAATTTGCAAATCATGTGGAGCTCACTATCATGAGATATTTAGCTCTCCACTAAAGGAAAATACCTGTGATAAATGTGGTTCTGAGCTGTTTCAGCGCAAAGATGACTATCCGGAAACAATAAAAGTACGATTAAAAGTATATAAAGAGCAAACTGAAACGTTAATAGATTACTATAATAAAAAAGGTATATTGGTAGAAATAAATTGCAATGGAGACAAAAAAGAAATCCAGGAAAACATTCTGGCGGGATTACAATCTATGTCTGAGGGAAAAAGGGATATGGAGTAGCGCGTGGTGATAGTACGTAAATCTGAGCGTGAAATAGAAATAATGCGTAAAGCAGGAAGAATTGTAGCGAATGCGCTTGCGATGACAAAGGAGATTGCAAGGGAAGGTGTCTCTACAGAAGATATAAATACAAGACTGGAAGAATATGTATTACAGAAGGGTGGCATCCCGGTATTCAAAGGTTATAGGGGCTACCCAAAAAGTATTTGTGCGTCTATTAACGAAGAGATAGTTCATGGTATTCCGGATCAGAGAAAACTCTGTAATGGTGATATATTGAGTGTTGACATAGGAGTAGAATTTAATAAATATGTCGCCGATGCCGCGATAACTATTCCAATAGGGGAGATTTCTGAAGAAGCGAAGTCTTTATTACAAGTGTGTGAAGAATCACTAAATAAGGCTATTCAGAAAGCATGTGCGAACAACAAGTTATCAGAAATTTCAAGATCAATACAAGAATATGTTGAAAGTAAAGGGCTTTCTGTAATACGGGATTACACGGGACACGGCATTGGTAGGCAGATGCACGAAGATCCGCAGATTCCTAACTTTGTCAGCAAAGAATTGTTAAAGGCCGACGAAATATTATTACAGGGGATGGCATTAGCGATAGAGCCGATGATATGTGTTGGTAAATATGATACGGAAGTTCTGAAAAATAAATGGACTGTTGTAACAAAAGACAGAAAGCTATCGGCACATTTCGAACATACAGTTGTAGTAACAGAAAACGGAGCTGAAATACTTACTATTTAGAGGGAGAGTATCTTACTTTTACAAAAAGCAATGCTAAAGTTTATTTATGGCCAAAGAAGAACCTATAAGAGTAGAAGCAGTAGTAAAAGAGTCATTGCCTAATGCCAAGTTTCGCGTTGGATTGGAAAATGGCCATGAAGTACTTGCGCATGTGTCAGGGAAAATGAGAATGCATTTTATTCGCATTCTCCCAGGTGATAAGGTAACTATTGAAATGTCACCGTATGATCTTAGTAAAGGAAGAATTATTTACCGTCAAGGCTAAAAAGGGAAAAACATGAAAGTTAGGGCATCTGTAAAAAGAATATGTGAAAATTGTAAGGTGGTAAAGCGTAAAAGAGTTGTGCGTGTAATTTGTACTAATCCAAGACATAAGCAGAGACAAGGAAAATAAGTTACAACGCTGATTCCCGATGATCTAAAGAAGATTTATTACATTTTGAAAGGATTATATTAAATGCCAAGAATTGCAGGAGTTGATATTCCTGGAGAAAAAAGGATTGTTATTTCATTAACTTACATTTATGGAATAAGCAAGCATCTATCACAAAAAGCATTAAATGCTCTTGGAATGGACGAGAATGTTCGCGCAAAGGACGTTTCAGAAGATGAGTTGAGTACTTTGGGTGCATACTTAGATAAAAATTTTGTTATTGAAGGTAATCTGAGAAGGCAGGAATCACAGAACATAGCAAGATTAAAGAATATTGGATGTTACAGAGGCTTGCGCCATAGATTGGGGTTGCCGGCAAGAGGGCAGAGAACTAAAACTAATGCTCGTACACGCAAGGGAAAGAAGAGAACCGTATCTGTGAAAAAGGGTATTAAGGAAATGAAAGGGTAATAGTTTAACCTTCAAAAGTAATGAAAATAATTAATAAAGCGGAAATAGTTGATCTACTTGAGCAGGAGGACATCATATCAAACCCACTTGGATTTAGGCATAGCAATGGGTTGTTAAAGAAGGATATGAACAAAAAGATTAATGAGATTGCCGGCTTTTGCGAACAAATATTAAAGATTATCAGTAAATATAATAAAAAAAAAGAAATTGTTTTTCTTGAATGTTCATGTGGTAAATCATATCTTTCGTTTGTCCTAAGTTACATTTTTGAAAAAGAGTTTAATATAAAACCTTTTTTCTTCGGTGTAGATACCAATGATGAACTAATACGAAGATGTGAGGAGATCAGGGTCAATTTGGATTATGAGAATATGGTCTTTAAGCATGGAAGGACTATAGATTTCAATACAGATAAAAAAGTAGATGTAGTTATTGCGCTACATGCATGTAATACCGCCACTGATGAGGCGATCGCTAAGGGTATTGAAGTTGGGGCCAGATATATTATGGTTGTGCCATGTTGTCAGGGACAAATACGCTCACAGCTTAAGGATCATCATCCTCTGACGACTGTAACTCAATTTGGTTTGCTAAGAAGTAAATTTGCGGATATATTAACAGATGCGCTGAGATCACAATTTCTATTGGGAAATGGATATTATGTTGAACTTTTAGAAATAGTACCTCCGAAGGTAACTCCAAAGAATATGTTGATATCAGCAAGAAAGACTAAGAATACGAGCAAAAGGAGTTTAGAAGGATATCATCAACTCAACAATATATTTAATACTAACTTCAGCTTACAAGATTATTTATGTGAACAGCCATTAAATGATAATCAAGCCTGTGCTTGCTAGCTTTATTAATAAAACTAAACTTTACTTTTGAAAAAGATAGGATAATTTAAATGGGTAAAAAGAAGGAAAAGCGCAGTGTCGCAAAAGCTGTTGTACATGTAAAGGCAACTTTTAATAATACATATATTACAGTAGCTGATATCTATGGAGAAACTTTATGTTGGGCTAGTGGAGGAACAGTCGGTTTCAAAGGATCAAGGAAAAGTACACCCTTTGCCGCACAAAGGGCTGCAAGAAATGTTGCAGAAAAAGCTCGGAAAAGATTTGGAGTAAGAGAGGTTGAAGTTAGGGTAAAGGGACCGGGTCCAGGAAGAGAATCGGCAATTACAGCTCTACAAGAAGCAGGTCTTGTTGTTAGAGCTATAGAGGATGTTACGCCTTTGCCTCACAATGGATGCCGTCCGAGAAAAAAGAGAAGAGTTTAGTAGTATTTCTTCCTTTGAAATAAGAAGAGAAGTAAATAATAATTTAGTGTAAATTTTGATTTATGAAAAAGGAATAAGATGGCAAGACATGTAGACCCTAAATGTAGATTGTGCAGAAGAGAAGGCGTGAAACTGTATCTTAAAGGGTACCGCTGCGAAACTGCAAAATGCAGTATAGCAAAAAGAAGAGGTGTGCCTGGCGGTAGAACGTCACGGAGGGTAAGAAAATTGTCTTCATATGGGATACATTTTAGGGAAAAACAGAAATTGAAGCGATTTTATGGTGTTTTTGAAAGACAGTTTAAAAATTATTACCATAAAGCAGAAAGAAAAGAGGGTAACACAGGGGAAAATCTACTTATATTGTTGGAAAGAAGGCTTGATAATGTGTTGTGCCATTTCGGATACGGACATTCTCGAAGTCACTCCAGACAGATAATCAATCATGGCCACATAACAGTAAACGGTAAAAAGGTGAATATCCCTTCCTTTTTAGTCAAACAGGGTGACGTAATTAAACCTGTAGACAAGGAAGCTGATATAAATATGATAAAAATGAATGTGGAAACAAATAAGGATCGCAGACAGCCTTCTTGGTTAGAACGTGGAGATGGTGATTTAGATGGCCGTGTTCTGCAACTTCCTAATAGGGATGAGGTGTCAGTAGATATACAGGAACAGCTTGTTGTTGAGCTTTGCTCAAAATAAACTAAATAGTTATTTTATATTAATAAAGTTGTAGATTAGACATTTAATTTATGAAATCCTACCTTGAGTGTTCTGCCCAACGAAAGGCTTTTTTTGGCTCATGATGGTTCAATCTAATTAAAATAAAAGGCCTTCTATGGGAGGCTATATCCAGAGGGATTTAATGGTGGGAAGGAGGAGTATGTATGCGTATCAGATGGAGGGAGTTTGAGCTGCCAAATAGAGTCAGTGCCGAAAAGGAAACATATACTGACTTTTATGGAAAGTTCATTGCTGAGCCTTTTGAGCGAGGTTTTGGAATGACTATCGGAAATGGTCTGAGGAGAATCTTGCTTTCCTCGATAGAAGGAAGTGCTGTAACATCGGCTAAAATTGATGGTGTTGAGCATGAGTTCAGTACCATTCCAAATGTGGTAGAAGATACAATTGATATTATTCTTAATATTAAAAATCTAGTAGTACAATTACATACTGATAAACCTAGAAAAATAAGAATAGAAACGAAGAAAAAAGGTGTCGTTACAGCAGCAGATATTATTACTGATGACGGGGTGGATATTATTAATAAAGATCTTCATATTGCAACTATTTCAGAAAATATAGATTTTAATGTTGAAATGGAAGTTAAAAAGGGAAGAGGCTACAAAACTGCGGAGGAGCATGGAGTTGGAAGTTCTGAAGTTGGTGTGATTCCTATAGACGCAATATTTTCTCCCGTTCGTAAGACAAAGATACGAGTAGAAGAGACTCGAGTAGGTAGACGGACAAATTACGATAAGTTAATTATTGAAATCTGGACAAATGGTATTATTTCACCTGAGATGGCACTTACAGAAGCATCAAAGGTTTTCAGAAAGCACTTGAATCCATTTGTGCATTACTTTGAATTGGGTAGAGAGCTGCCAAATGCCGGTGAAAAACAGATTGAACAAGTTGATGAACAAGAGGAAGATGCTGAAGATGAAGTAAAAAAGAGAGCGGTGGTGTCTGTAGCCGAGTTGGATTTGTCTGTCAGGGCCTCAAATTGTTTAGAGTATGCGAATATAAAGACTGTTAACGAGCTTATTACGAAAGAAGAAGATGAGTTGTTAGAATTGAAAAATTTCGGAAAAACAACGCTAGTTGAAATCAAGAAAAAGCTTAATCAGTTGGGCTTGTCATTTAAGGAACCTGGAGATGTAAATCGAGCAGGAAAGGAATTGTCGCATGAGGCATAGGAAAAAATCAAAACATTTGGGCAGAACAAGCAGCCATAGAAAAGCATTGAGAGCCAATATGGCCAATAGCCTTTTCACTTATGGTCGGATTATTACGACTAAGGAGAAGGCTAAATATATTCGTCCGTTTGTAGAAAAGTTAATTACAACGGCGAAAAAAGGCGTTATAAAGAAAGAGGTAGATAAGCTTGCTTATATTCACTATTATAGACAGGTTCTGTCAAAGCTAAACAACAAAGAAGTGGTGAGAAAGTTATTTGGCGAAGGAGATTGGCGCGAATCCGGTGGAATTGCTGAGCGATATTTGGAGCGCAATGGGGGCTATACCAGAATACTTAAGCTTTCAGGGAGTAGATTGGGCGTTTTGTCCGGCAGCAGTGTTGGAGATGTACCGAAACTAGAGTATAAAATGGAAGGTTTTGAACGAAAACTCCGCATGGTAGGAAATCGTCTGGGAGACAATGCCAGTAGAGTTATCTTTGAATTAATAGAGGAAACGGAAGAGGAAAAAGAGATTGCGCCTAAGGTATCAGTGGCGGAAGAGAAGAAATAGATTTTAACCTAATTTTGTGCTATAAAAGTGATTAGGAATTTTAGCTGGTTAATAGAAGATGAAATAGCTGGTATGGCTAAACCAGCATCTTCTGTATATGATTTTGAGTTTCTCAAAGAAAAAGGCCTTGAGGCGATAGTTTCACTTACGGAGTATCCTCTCAGCGAGATGTTGATAGAGGAATTCGGCTTCACTGTTAAGCATATTCCGGTTAGGGATTTTCAAGCACCAACACTGGAACAGATTGAAGATTTTGTGGCATTTGCGAAGAATGCACGATCTGAAGGTAAAAAGCTTGTTGTGCACTGTGATGCAGGTATAGGGCGGACAGGGACTATACTAGCCTGTTATCTTGTTAGCAAAGGACGGAAGGCCGCAGACGCAATAGATGAATTGAGAACTAAAAGGCCTGGATCAATAGAGACAATAGAGCAGGAAGAAGTTGTGCTTATGTTCGAAAGCAAAAACGAACACAAATAGTTTTTATGCTTGTAGTAGCTCATTTGAAGATTTTGTAAGTAACTATCTCTTCTTAGGTTCATTTCGCAAAACATACTAGCAACTATCCTACTGATTTTCTATAGGTTTATATACCGTTTATTTTGTTCTTTCAGCTTCTTTTGCATTTCTTTAGCCCATTTTATTACTTTGTTTATATCTGTCGCCTTGCCTCCCGTTACAAACCGTAATTGCCTTCCTTCAAATATTTTCTTTTCTTGACCATTTGCAACAACAGTTGCTTCCCCTTTTGTGACAGTAACAAAAACCGTGTATTTTGATACCCTTATATCAATAGTACTATTGTTTGAAGTTATAACGTTATCTTTGGCGGCTATCATAAATGGTTTATCATCTGCCTTAATAGCAATGAGTATTTGCCCCTTTATAAGATTGAGGTTTCTGTTTTTAACAAACTTAATTGTTGTATTAACATCCATTATGATATAAGTACCATCTTTGAGGAGGAAAGATGCTTTACTCCTTTTTTCTGTCTTCAATGTGGCACCATTGTGGATTTTAGATTCTGATGATAATGGTTGCCAATTTATGCTGGCATCCGGAAGTATTTTAACAGTACCTGTCGATTCCAGGAAATTCGCTTTAGTTGGAAGTGTGAAAACTAGAAAAATAACATATACCAGTAAAATACCGATGCCTAATAAAATACCAAATCGTTGAACCGCTTTCTTTGTAGGTCTAATGACAATAATACCGACTTCGTAGAGAATGATCATGGGTAAAGCTGTCATGATCTGGGTAAATGGATCCGGTGGTGTTATTATTGCGGCGAGAATAAATATAATAAGGATTGCATACCCCCGCCATTTAATAAAATCCTCTGCCTTAAGCATTCCGATCTTAGAAATAAACAACATTGCAAAGGGAAGCTGAAAAACAATTCCAAGTGCGAGTGTCAGCATCGTGACCAGCGAAATATACTGGCTCATTGTTATCATTGGCTGTACGCCTCCACCCAATATTTTTATCAGGAATTGAAGGCCGTAAGGTATTAAGAAATAATACCCGAATAATACACCTGTCACGAATGCAATGTATGAAATAGGCGCAAAAGTCTTTACGTATCTGCGCTCTTTTTTAAATAAACCCGCTTCTACAAATCTCCAGACTTGATATAAGATTATAGGGTATGCCATAAAAACAGAGGTTATCAGGCACAGTTTTATATAAGCATAAAAACCTTCCTGGTAGCTCAGTACTTGAAGCGATTGTGACAGCCCCAGATTTTTCATAGTGATGCTATGAGGCCTTTTGATGATATCAAGGATTTTTGCCTTAAAAAACCAGTTGATAAAGAACAGCACAATAACGATGAGGATCGACTTTATAATCCTTGATCTCAACTCTTCAAGATGTTCGCTTATGGGTAATCTTTTTTCTTTAAGTTTTTCTTCTTCCGTTGGTTCTGCCATTTTTTAATGTTGTCCTGTAAGCCGTGATCTGTAGAAAGTAATTCTAATAAAATGTATTATTTGCATATTTATAATATATGTATTTCAGTAGTACTCAGGGTGAGTGCGATTAGTACTTCTGGTGGTATTTTTTACCATACGGTTGTGCAGTCAAAACCAGCTTGATCATAGCTTATAGAAAAAGTATCTAGAGTGTAGGCAGAAAAAAATCAAATCATCTGTTGTAGGACTGATAGCTGGTTTCAGGTAAATACATATACTACAAATTTGCGGGAAGTTTGTACTTGTAAAAAAACTATTCCCATAATTTCGAACTCTGGTAAAGGCTGTTTCTCACCTTAAAATTACTTATTTTAAGGTGAGATTATAATACTAAGAAGAAGTTTAAATTACAAGATTCAATATAATTATACATGTTTGTCGCACTCCAGAGAGGGATCAGAAAAGCCTTGCAAGGGTTATTGGTTTTTGATACCATTGCGTCTAAAGCCTTGTCACTCTTTCTCTTAATTAGGAGACAATCCCATGGGAAAATCATTTGAAGGTAACCTTATTGGTAAGAATAAGACCTTCGGAATAGTTGTTAGCAGATTTAATAGTTTTATTACAAAGAGGTTGTTGGAAGGTGCTCAGGACTGTCTCGTTAGACATGGCACGAAGGAAGATGATATCGATGTATTTTGGGTTCCGGGAGCGTGTGAGCTACCGATTACGGCTATGAGATTAGCCAAAAATGCTAAGTATGATGGGATAATTTGTCTCGGGGCGGTAATACGTGGCGAGACTCCCCATTTTGATTACGTATCAAGTGAATCCGCGAAGGGTATTTCTGAAGTAGGACTTCAAACAGGCATACCAACAATTTATGGTGTTATTACCACAGAGACATTGGAACAAGCTATAGATAGAGCCGGAGCCAGGGTTGGTAACAAAGGTGCGGAGTCCGCACTTACCGCCTTGGAGATGGTGAATCTGTTTGATGAAATAAAATAGTTTTTTTATGGAGATTTATGGATGCGGAAAAGAACGCGATCCCGAGAAATTGTATTACAGCTTCTTTATCAATTAGAGATTCGTGGTAATGACGTCATAGATGAGGTAGATGCCTTCTGCATTGAACAGGGCAAAGAAGCCGAAGTAAGTGATTTCGCCATAAAATTGGTAAGAGGGTGTATCCAAAAAATAAAAGAAATAGATAAAAAGATAATTGGTATTTCTGAGAATTGGGAATTACAAAGGATGCCGGTTGTCGACAGAAATATTTTGAGGTTGGCATGTTATGAACTTTTTTATATGGATGACATCCCTCCAAAGGTATCTATCAACGAGGCGATTGATTTAGCGAAAAAATACAGTACTGAAAAATCAGGTATATTCGTAAATGGTATATTAGATAAAATATATTCACTAAATATAAAGAACGGTAAAAAGGTTCAAGAAATTACAACAAGTGTAAGAGGTATAGATGCCTTAGGAACGGCAGAAAGAGCCGGAGGTGATTTGCATATCCATACGGATTTTTCAGATGGGACTATGTCTCCTACACAAGTGGTTAAGGAGGCGTCGAGACTTAACCTACGTACAATCGCAATAACCGATCATGATACAGTTGATGCTATAGAAATTGCTCAAATCGCTGGAAACATGGAAGGAATAGATATTATTCCTGCAATAGAGCTGTCTTCTAATTATAATTCGGTAGATATTCATATTTTAGGTTATTTTATTGATATAAAGAACAGTGCCCTTTTAGAGAAATTAGCTGAGTTACGTTCTGAAAGAGTAGAACGAATTAAGAAAATAACAAAGAAGCTCAGGGCTTTGGGTGTTAATATAGAACATCAAGAGGTTTTTGATGTCTCTAAAGAAGGGACACCGGGGCGGATGCACATAGCTGATGTTTTATGTACTAAAGGTTACTGTAGCGGTATACGAGAAAGTTTTCAAAAATATCTTTCTGATAATGGGCCGGCTTATGTGCCCAAGGAGGCGATAACATTAAAAGACGCTATAGAACTTATAATTTCTTCTGATGGCGTTCCGGTGCTTTCACATCCCGGTGTTAATAAGAGAGATACACTAATACCAAAGATGGTGGAATACGGTCTGCAGGGGATTGAGGTTTATTATCCGGCACATCAACCGGATGCCGTAAAGAGATATATGCGGATTGCAAAAAAATATGATCTTGTTGTTACCGGTGGCTCGGACTGCCATGGTAACCGAAAACCGGATATTGCGTTAGGGAATATAAGGATAAGTGACGACCTGGTTGACAAGATTAAGGAAAGACGCGACAATATGGTTGCTGCCTTGAGCTAAGAGAGTTGTTTGGAATATTATAAGGTTGTTTGCCTTTTGTTGTATAAAATTATGGGTTGGTTTTCAAAAAAAAAATCAGGAACAGCAGCAGAAGATGTAAAAAACAAATCCTGGTCTCCATTTCAAAAGCTTAAAAATAGTCTCACAAAAACACGCAGTAAAATAACGTCTAAGTTCAAGAATCTGCTCTCATTCAAGAGGAATATTGACGAAGGTGTGTTGGAAGAATTAGAAGTCGTATTGCTCGAGTCAGACATAGGGGTCGGCCTTGTAACCAAAATAATACAGGATATCAGAGATGCATGGAAGTCTAAGGAAATTGAAGACACAACAGGTGTTTACGATTTCTTGAAAAATGATCTCAAGCAAAGCCTTAAGGATGGGAATTCTTCAATAAAGATTGCACACGCTCCTCCAACCGTGATTATGGTTGCAGGTGTCAATGGCGTTGGCAAAACAACGTCGATTGCAAAACTGGCCAATTTATATATAAAACAGGGCAAGAAGGTAATGTTGGCAGCCGGTGATACCTTTCGTGCTGCCGCAACGGAACAACTGGATATATGGAGTAAAAGAATTGGAGCTGATATTGTGAAACATCAGTCCGGCGCTGACCCCTCTGCAGTTACGTTCGATGCGCTTGAAGCCAGCTTAAGCAGGGGGATAGATATTTTAATAGTTGATACCGCAGGGCGTTTACATACTCATGAAAATTTAATGAATGAGTTGACAAAGATGAAGCGGGTAATATCAAAAAAAATTGAGAATGCGCCGCATGAAGTGCTCATGGTTCTGGACGCCACAACGGGGCAAAATGCCATTTCTCAAGCAAAATTATTTAAAGAAGCAGTTGGTGTTACGGGAATATTTCTATCAAAACTTGATGGTACTGCTAAAGGCGGTGCTATTTTGGGAATGCGCAAAGAGATAGATGTACCGGTAAAATATGTCGGTCTTGGTGAAGGTATAGATGACATTCAGGAATTTGATGCAGATAAGTTTGTGGATGCTTTGTTTGATTAGAAAAAAGGCATAGAATACACGTCACTTTACAATTGATCTCTTCTCTCCAAACATCCTCAAGAAAATATAGAACTCGCACAGAGACACAAAGCCACAAAGAAAATGAATGAAAATGAAAAATAATATTTCCAGAAGAACATTTCTCAAGACAGGTATTGCCGTCGGAGCAGGTCTTTACGGTCTGTCATATTTGAGCTCATTTGAGAGGCCAAGATCTTTGAAGGCATTAAAAGGAAATAGTTTAAAAAAGAGCCTGGTAGTTGTTCATGGTGATGTTGACGAAAGTAATGATGAAAGTTCAGTAATAAGGGAAATGGTGAATAGGGGAATCAGAGCCATTGGTGGAATGGATAAACTGGTATCCAGGGGTGATAATGTTGTTATCAAGCCGAACATAGCATGGGACAGGAAGCCGGAATATGCGGTAAACACAAATCCATTTGTTGTTGCCGCGCTGGCTGGAATGTGCCTGGAAGCCGGGGCAAATAGAGTAAAAGTGTTTGATCATACCTGCGCCTCAAATCCGGATACTTCATATACAAATAGCGGAATCGAAAAGGCGGCGAAAGAAGCGGGTGCTGCGGTTAGATTTATTAACAAAGAACTTTTTAAGGATATTAAGATACCGGATGGTAAAGTGCTTGATTCATGGAAGTTTTATGAAGAATTAATTTATCAGGATGAAACCGATGTACTAATAAATGTTCCTATAGCAAAACAACATAGCGCTTCCCGTTTATCTATGGCGCTTAAGAACACATTGGGGATGGTTGGTGGTAACAGAGGTTCGCTTCATAAGGATATACATCCTAAAATAGCAGACCTGAATAAAGTAGTTAAGGTTGACCTTACTATTCTTGACGCATTCAGAACTTTAAGACGACAT
>JANLHC010000241.1 GCA_024654465.1 Candidatus Scalindua sp. | reverse complement strand
AATTCCTCTGACTATGTGTATAAATAGAATGTGCAACAATCTCTTTTCCCGTACCGCTTTCACCCTGGATCAGCACACTGGCCTTGCTTTGCGCCATCCTTTTAACATTATTTAAAACGTCAAACATCTTGGATTGTTTGTCTATAACAAACTCGTTTTCCACGTTGCTATCTAATTTTGATCTCCAATATTTATTTTCATCTATTAATTTCTGACGTTCCTGTACTCTCTTCAGAAGCAACTCAATATTATCAACTGAAAATGGTTTTATTATGTAATCGTATGCACCTTTCTGCATTGCTTCAACTGCTGATTCTATACTTCCGTAAGCGGTCATAATAACAACTGTTGTTTCCTTTGAGGTTTTCTTTACTCTCTCCAGTACCTTCATTCCACCCATCCTTGGCATTCTCATATCCAGGAAAAGCATGTCATAATTCTGTTTATCGGTTAAACTAACCGCTTCCTGCCCATCACTCGCATTGTCTACAGAGTAACCGTTCCTTTGCAATGCCTCACTTAAGTAGCCTCTGCTAAGATCATCATCATCTACTACCAATATTTTTTCAATACTCAATTTATACCTCCGTTCAAGCCAGAACATTACTCAAAAAGTTAGTTTCTCTTGAAGTATTTAACACTTCATTTTGATTGCCGGGTAAGTTTACCATTATGGTTGTTCCCTTCTCAGGTCCACTGAAAATATTGATTCTTCCTTCATGGAGTTCAATTATTTTACGAACTATCGCCAGACCCAGGCCGGTTCCGTCATCTTTGGTTGTGAAAAATGGTTCAAAAATCTTTTTAATAGTCCCATCGTTGATACCATCACCGGTATCAACAAAACCAATCTGCGTTGTTGGTATATCTTTAGTAGTTGATTTCCGTGTAAATATTCTTATCTTACCACCTTCAGGCATAGACTGGATCGCATTAAGCAGGATATTCAAAAAAGCCTGTTGCAATCGATCCGGATCGCATAGAATAAAACCGTCACTACTATCATAATCTTTCTCGATCTGAATATTTTTACAACCTTTGTTACCTAATTCCTGATCGACAAAAAGAAGAGCTTTATCAATAATTTTTGGTAACTCATATCTCCTCAGGTTCAGCTTTATCGGGCGCGCCAGAAACAATAAATCTGTAACTATTTCATTAATATTTTTTGTCCCCTTGATTATATGCTTAACAAGGCGAAGGTTATCCCCTTCCAGATCACGCTCTAGTAAACTTGCAAAACCTTCAATACCATTCAGAGGATTCCTAATCTCATGGGCGATGCTGGCAGCCATAGTTCCAACAGACACAAGATCACTCGCACTATTTAAACGTCCTTTTAACTCACATATTTCTGATAAATCAAAAAATGTTTCAACAGCACCAGTAATTGCCCCGTTTTCATCCTTCAGTATAGATATGCTGCTCTCAATATTCCTTGTTTCACCATCATCCATCTCGATTACTCTTTTTAAATTATTTATTTCTCTGTTTTTTAACATTGATTCTAACAATAAATCAACAAATCCGCCTATATGACTAAAGGAGCTCCTAAAGCTATTCCCCAGGACATCTCTGGCAATAACATTCAATGTACTCTCAGCAACATTATTAAACGTCATAATCTTACCATCATTATCCACCGCAACCACACCACTATGCATGCTTCCCAGTATACTATTCAGGAATCTTGTTTGATTATCAAGTTCCAGCACCTTTTTGTTGAGGCATTCATTTGTATATGCCATTTCCTGATCAATCTTTTTAACTCTTTCTTGTAGTTGCGTGTATGAAGATTCAAGCTTCTGAGCGTAAGTGTTAAAGCTGTCAAAAATAGTTAACAACTCTTTAACATTGTTGAATTGTTTAAACTTTGCTTTGTATGAATTTAAGTTTTTCATCTCTCGACAACCTTTTCTAGTTTTTTCTCCACTTCAGCACGCCACTCTATATCCAGAATATGCCATTGTGCCTGTTTGGCCCAATAAGTACCTTCATATACTTCCAGCATTTCACTGTATGCTTCTACTGCTTCATTATAAGAGTTCAGTTTCTTATAACAATTTGCTATCTGGTACGATATCCACATTTTTTTATCTTCAGTAATGTTATCTTTACCAATCAACCGGTAAATATCCAGTGCGGTTTGATACTCACCTAATTTGTATAAATTTTCTGCAATTTCAAAAGGATGAATAATTTCATTTTCATTATCAACTTTTAGTTTCTCGCTTTCCTCCACATATTCACCTTCATTCTGAAGAGTGTTAATCTCTGCGGCCTCTCCGTCTTCCTTATAAACGAGAAAACTATTTTGTCTGCCTAAAGACTTTTCTCTCTTTCCAACACTCTTTTTTACAAAATTTGCTAATACCACTTTATTTTCCTTCTCAACATTTTCTCCCATCAACACTTCCGACTCATCTTCTATCATCTTGACTGTACCTTTGAACTCTGATCTCAACTTCCCCAACTCCGTTCTTTCTCTTTCTAACGTCTTAAGCATAACCGCAATTTCAGCCTCAGCCTCATTCTCATCATTAACTCCAAAGTGCTTTTCTACACTTAAAGCATTATTCAAAAAGCAGAGATTAACCATGCCAAAAATAGTTAATAATAGGATTCGTATATGTTTTCTCATTGTACACCTGACTAGTTATTATTTATTAACATCTTATGACATTCGCAAATGAAATGCCATGATTCGTGAAACTGTCAGGACGTTCTGATCAAGAACATTTGCTCTGTGCCGACATACCTTAACGCACAAGTATATAATGCCTTATAGCTATCAACAAAAAAGAGCTGTAAACATCAAATTGAAATTTAATAATAAATTGCGGGAATAATGAGCGAGGTGTGTGCTGAGCAGATTTTATCTGTTTGTTTTTTTAACCATTTGTATATTTTTAACACGTTGATAAAAGAGGCGACACGGAATCCTGTTAAAGATCTGACGCTGTATCCATTTGATATGCCCTTACAGCCTCAGCAGGCAAGCCAAGCTCTGCATAAGAATCACCAACTAATTTAGAAACCCAATCTTTTCGTTTCTCTGAGGAGTCTCCTTTAAGTGCCTTCTGGTAATGTTCTATTGCTTTTTCCTCCTGTTTGTCACGTGCCAGACTAATTCCTGCATAAATGGTTGCGTTAATCACCATATCTTTATCTTTTTTTCCTTCTGCAATTTCTTCAAATACATCTAAGGCCCTTTTGTAATTTTCATCATCAAGATAACACAACCCAATTTCAAACTTTATTCTATCTGTATATATACTACCATAGTGTCTGCTTAAACCTAGTTTGAGGTTTTCTATGGCGTTATCCAGCATCTTCATTTTGCGTAACGATTTTCCACTGTAAAGAAAACCATAAGACGAAAGACTGCTGTTGGGAAATTCCGTTAATGCATTTTTATATAATTGTAATGCTGTTAAATAATCCCCTGTCTTAAAAAAACAATCTGCCAGTTTATAGTAAGCATTATCCAACATTTCATTGTTCTCTTCGTAAAGACCGAAATTTTTCAAAATCCTGATTGCTTCATTGTATTTACCTAATAAATAATAGCAGTTACCTATCTGGTATTCTAATTCACAACGCAATTTATCAGGCAAGACTAATCTGTCCGACGCACGAGTTCTATCGTCCTCACGGTTTTCACTTTCAGGATTGTGCTGATTTGACCGGTTTTCTACAGTATTACCCACACTGGTGTTTTCAGTTAGCATTGGCGTGTGACTTCCATTCAGAAATTTCTTCTTCATGTTCAAGAATATTTGCAATGCTGCAGAGAAATCCCCTGAACCAACAAAAGAATTTCCCAAGCGCATATTAGCAAATGCAGCAGCACCTCTATCATGATATTCTTCCATTATATACTTATAAATTTCTATAGCCTTCTCATAGTTCTCTTGCTTTCTCCATAAATCACCAATTTTAAGGTACGCGTCATCCACCTTATTTGAATGAGGATAACTCTCTACATATTGCAAATAACCTTTTTTTGCATTCTCCACATCATCCAGCATTTCATAACTCTTCCCCACATTAAACATAGATTCTCTCGCCAATGGATGATCCGGATAATTTGCGATTATAATCTTGTATTCCTGTAATGCTATTGACGGTAAATTCGACGCAAGATAAAAGTTTCCCAGTTCATAATATGCTCGTACTATTCCCTCATATTTCGGGTATTTTATCATTACTTTCTGATATGCCTGTATCGCCTTCTCTTGATAATAGCCGTAAGACGAATCTACATTTAACTTTACAGGCAACGTAACAAAAATTAAGTTCTCACTTATAATTGTTTCAAATCCTTTAGCACCAAAAATAGTATCTACTATGTCAACCAAAGGAATATCCTCAAGATAAATAGAAACAATCGAAGACAATTTATCCCTGGCAATATCATCATCGATAATAATCTTCTTCCCACTTGTCGTAACCAATGCTTGTAGTATTTTATCAATCTGAACTAAGTCAGCCCTGATTGAATATAAAACGGTACCATACCTACCCTTTCTCTTACTTATCGATAAGTTTTCATTTTTTGTGACCAACGCTGTCATCATTTCTTCACCTAATGATGCATCATGCTGTTTTATTTCTAATAATTTCTTCAGGCCCTCTAATATCGTTCTCTCATCAGCAAAACTTTTTTTATACTCATCAAGTGACGAATTCAACAATTTGTTTTCTTTCACACTTTGTTCATCAGCTTCTATATATCCGGAGGAGAAGTTAAAAATGGAAAATATCATTGTCAGATACACAAGAATCGTACATTTAAATATTACGAAAAAACGCCTCTCTTTAATTTTCAGATTTCTGATTTCCGGTTTAAGATTATTAGCATTCATAATTCAATATTTTCAATGTTTAATCTTTTAACGCACGACGACGGTACTATGCCTATCGTCATCTTCCTTCAAATAATAATGTTTCGCCTGTTCAATATAGCTTTCAGCAATTTTAAAATGTGCTTCAATTACCATATTCTTTTCCTGTTCTTCAGTATATCTGGCTTCCTGGCCGGCTATTTCATATAAAACCCTTCTGGCCTCATCGTACTTACCGGTTAAGACCAGACATCCTCCAAGGCCCAGCTGAGCACTCAGTCTATAAGGGCTGTTCAAATAATCATTGGACACCCTTCTATATAGCTCTATTGCTTTTTCATATTTTTCTAACTTATAATAACTTTCTGCCAGACGGTTTAAAACCCTATCACTCTCATCAATAGTAATTTTTGAATTTATCACTCTTCTATACGCGACTACAGCTTTTTCGTATTGCTCATAATCAAAATACATATCAGCGTTCTTTATACTATTCCCAAGATTAGATTTAGTGATTTTCTTTTCTTGTGAAAACCCATCTGATACACCAGCCTGCTTTTTCTTTATGACATTCTTTTTTGCTAATTTTGTAGAAGCTTTCCGGAGATCGTTTTTTTCAACCTTCCGCTCCTCTTTTTGCTTTTTAATCATAGTTTTGAGAACTTTTTTCTCATTACTAATCCAGTTATATTGTACAAACATTAACCCTGATACTAACGCAAGAATACATAAGTTTATAAGTATAATACCATTATACCTGCTAGTCTTTCCAATTAATGACTCTAATTTCTGTTTTAATTTACCAATCATATTTTCTAATCCATTGAGCTTTCAGCACAATTCTTATCAAGGTTAATTAGCAAGACCGTCTCGTCATCAAAACTTACCTCCTGATCGAGTGGTAATGAAGAGTCAACATTTACCTCTTCAGCTTTTCTCTTTTGTGAGCTTTTGATATTCTGTAAAGCATTTTCAATTTTTCTTTTTATCAAGGCGCCATCTTCCGCGATTTTTGACATTGAATTACTTCTTGTTAACATCAATCTGTTCTCATATGAATACGGCATTGAACCTTCAGTTATTTCAATTTCTGACGAAGTACCCAACTGGTGAGGATTGGCTACCATTATCTCCACCTCTCCGTTTGGAG
Source organism: Candidatus Scalindua sp. (assembly GCA_024654465.1). GTDB lineage: Bacteria > Planctomycetota > Brocadiia > Brocadiales > Scalinduaceae > Scalindua. The sequence continues at coordinate 4,444 of JANLHC010000241.1, read as the reverse complement.
TAATCATCGAACATACAAGATTATGCCCGTTATTCACATATTGTATAACCCTCTTTCGTTTATCAACAAGTACACATAACATCGAAACAGTAGTATTTGGCAGAACATTTCTATACAAAAATTTATTGATACTTTTCAGAACGCTTTTTGGAGTTCCTCCTTCTTTTGATCTAAATAACGTCTTGATCATTATACCTATCTGTAAGTTCTCCCACCACTCTCTATGGTGATCACTTTGACCATTTATATTTCCAAATATCAATGTAGATTTATTGTTATTAATAGCAAATGAATCAAAGACAACAGTACTTTTTGGCTGGCATGCCGGACCATCAAAATAATAAGACAAGCCATCCGGTTTCAAGAGACTATCAGATTTTGATAATTGGTCGTTGTCATTCCTCCGTAATAAACAGGTGTTACCTCTCTCAGTATCTCCTGAAGCACAGTTTTCATTAAACATTCTCACAATGGCATCTTTTATTTCCTGTATCTTGAAAGGCTTACCAATCATCTCAACGACACCCAGCTTTGCGGCTTCTTTGACGGTTTCAAGAGAGCCGTATGCTGTGATAATAATTACCTTTAAACGAGAATCATTTCTCTTTATCTCACGTATTAACTGGATGCCATCCATGCCATGCATCTTAATATCTGTTATGATTAAGTCATACTGCTTCAGCTTAAAATGCTCAAGGGCACGAAAGGCATCTTCAGCGATGTCTACGTTATAACCATCACTGACCAAAGCCTCCCTTAAGACATATCTAATTGTCTCTTCGTCGTCTACCAGCAAAATCCTGTTATTCAATTTAGGCCTTTTCCTCTTTTATTATTTATTTGAAAATGTCTTAAAAAGATCTTTTACAATGTGTTCCAAACGATCAACTTCCTTAAAAATCATCTCAAAGAATTTTTCATTTAAATCATCTTCTCCCACCCTATCCCTGAGTACTTCTACTGCGGCAGAAATACCTGCAAGCGGATTCCTCACTTTATGAGTAACAATACCCATTAATTCGTGCAGGTCATTAAAATATTCGGTATCCTTATATTTATCCACAATCATCTTTATACCCTCATCATCACTTATATCAACGCCGGACTTCTCTTCATTCCCTGACGATTCAATTTGTTTGTTCAACGCAGCAGATAACTCTGCCTTTGTAATTAGATTCATCTTCAGCAAGATTACTCCCAGAAGTTGATGTTCCGGGTTCTCTTTTTGTAAACATAGTGCTTTTTGAACATCAGAATCTTTAACCCTACCATCTTCAACTAAAATTGCTCCCAGTTTTTTTTGACATGAAACATTATCTTTTTCCATAGTAATCGCTTTGTTAATTTCCCCTGTTCATTTAGATACGAACTGCGCGAATCAGCACAAATCGGAAGCGAAGTCGCTATCTCAACAAAACCACACAACTTGACCTTACCACGTCATTTCCTCAACTATTTAGACACACTTATGGCACTTCAAAATTACTCTTGCTTAATACTATAATGCTTAATCTTATTGTATAAGGTGGTACGGTTTATACCCAGGAGCTTTGCTGCCTTTGTCATTCGCCATGATGTTTCATTAAGGACTTCTGTTATATGATGTTTCTCGACAGTCGCGATAGATTGATCTGCATCTGCATCTTCATCTTCATCTTCTGCTCTCTCTTTTGAACCTGCCTCAGTACCCAATAACAGATGCTCCGCAGAAAGTGTTGAACTGTTTGAAAGCAGCACCGCTCTTTCAACAACGTTTTTCAACTCTCTTACGTTTCCAGGCCAATCATAGTTTTTTAAAATCCCTTCGATCTCCGGCGGAATATCATTAACGTCCTTGTTAAACTCTTTATTGAAGTTATGAATGTAGTGTTTTACGAGTGGAAGGATATCATCCTTTCTCTCCCTCAACGCACACAAATATACCGGCAACACTCTTAGACGATAAAAAAGGTCTTTCCTGAATGTACCCTTCTTTACCTCCTCTTCCAAATCACGATTCGTTGACGCAACTATTCTAACATCCACGTTAATATCGTCTATCCCTCCGACCCTCTTAAACTTCCTTTCCTGGAGGACTCTCAGCAGTTTTGCTTGTAATGGCAAGCTCATCTCCCCAATCTCGTCAAGAAACATAGTGCCTCTCTGGGTGGCCTCAAATAGACCTGCCTTTCCTGCAGCAGAAGCCCCTGTGAAAGAACCCTTTTCATAACCAAACAACTCTGATTCAAGTAAATTCTCTGTCAGGGCGGCACAGTTAACTTCCATAAACCGGTACTTACTCCTCGCACTCATCATATGAACATAGTTCGCTATCAACTCTTTTCCGGTCCCGCTCTCTCCCTGTATTAACACAGTGCTTGAAGGACTCTGTGCTATTATCTTTACATGTTCAAAAACCTTCTTCATTTCCTGGCTGACAGCAACGATATTAACGCCACCGGCAATATTTGCTTTAGCCCTCAATCTTGATACTTCTCTCATCAGTGATTGAGTACTCAATGCTTTTTCTATCACAACCTTGATAAGCTCCATCTTAAATGGTTTCTCAAGATAGTCAAAAGCCCCGTCCTTCATCGCATTTACAGCTGAATCTACAGATGCATGACCGGTTAAAAGAATTACGAGTATATTCTGATCGTAAGATTTTATTTCTCTTAGCAAATCCAGGCCATTCATACCAGGCATCTTCAGGTCAAGTATTACCAGGTCAGGAATCATCCTCTTAATTAATCTCAAAGAATTTTCCCCATTGTCCTCTGTGTGTACTTTGTACCCCTCAACCTCCAATGCCTCTTTTAAACAAAATCTGATTGTCTCTTCATCGTCTACTACTAATATTACGGGTTTCACGCCATCCTGGCTTTCCGTATTATTCACCGATTTTGCATCATTCATTTCAACCCTCATTAAATATCAATTTTCTATAATTACTAAATGACAATTCCCCGTTATTACAAAACAACGCCTACATTTTACACATAATGTTGAATATTTATACAATATTATCGTTTTGTTCACGGCGTTATAGAAAATACACGCTATTTAAATTAACTATTTAATATTGAATCCCTATTTCTATATCCATTTTACGATGAATTCACCTTTCACCCTTAATCCACCCTGAGGTTACTTTGCAATCCGAATTCCGATTATCATTGATCCTTCATTCCATCAAGCCTCCCTTTTGCATACTTAATCTCTTCAATATTGCGCGCATACCTGATACACTCTTCAAGATGTTTTCTAACTTTATCCGGTTGATCTCTTTTTTCAAATATTGAAACCAAAGCAAGGTTCACCTCATAATTGCCTCTGTTTGTTGCAAGTGATTTTTCAAAGGCATCTATAGCTTTATCCTCTGAGCCATTATTTAAGTATAGTAACCCTAACTCCTTATAATGCCCGGCAATGTTCATAGGGTACACACTTATAGCTTTTCTATACACTTCGATAGCCTTTTCGCTATCGCCTCTTTTAGATAAAATCCTGGCTATTTCATCAAATGGATCAATACCTGAAGTAGAAAATACGTTGAGTATATTCTCATCAAAATTCTGATCTAAATGCATTAGTATTTTCAAGCCTTCCTCGATGATCTTATCTTCTAATAAAACGTTCTCTTCATTGCGAATTTTTGAAAGATAAAGTACCATCAATGACGCACGTATGCCAACTGCATCGTTTGTAACAGAGAGTATTTCTTTGAGTTTTTTTTCGGACACATCAAAGGTGTATTGACCTTGATTGTATAGGCTAATAATACTTAAAGCATCATCGTAAGCATTTAAATTCCTGCAAAAGTCAGTTATTTTGTAAGATAATTCCTTCAAGAGACCAGAAGACAAACCTTCCGGACTTCCCTCTACGGCAATACTACCCAGCGTTTTCCTTGCATTAACCCCTACTAGTTCAGCATCTATTCTCATAGTACTTCCGATTAAAGATATATTACCCTTTAGGACATAGTCCGCCTTCAGTTGTCTTCCAAATTTCTTAACAGTTTCTGTATCCAGGCGAGCCATTAAATATACTTTATCTGTTGTCCAAGCCCCATCGGCACCTTTTGTAACATCAGTAAGTTTTGCCATATTGCTCGGTATTTCAGTTGAAACCGTCTCATAAATTATTTCCCTATCTACGGGTTCAAAATACCCTGATTGCATAAATAAACTTCTTAAAACATCGGGCACCATTTCTTCCATACTCATTTGGGTATAATCTCTGAACGGCATAATAACAATCTTGTAACTCCTTGCAGCATCACATTTATGCGCGGCAACGATAAAAAATACAAAGATAATTAATCCTATTCTTAAGCAATTATACTTTCTCAATAATCCAATAATACGAGTCAAAGACATCATTTCTGCTCCTTTCAGTATTTTTTTCTTTAAACCACGCATATTTTGTGCCCATTCTTATAATGTAGTGTTATCGCTGAATA
>JANLHC010000237.1 GCA_024654465.1 Candidatus Scalindua sp. | reverse complement strand
CGGCCATCTCTGTGCTCTTTGAGTACATACCCTCTTTTTTGTATAGTAGAAATGGTAGGGGCATAGGTAGACGGCCTGCCGATACCCAGCTCCTCCAGTTTCTTAACGAGGCTTGCTTCTGTAAACCTTGCAGGGGATCTTGTAAACCTTTGAACAGCTCTCATTTTATCAAGGTTAAGTATTTGTCCAACTTTTAGCGGAGGTAAAAGTCCTTTGCTCTCCTCTTCATCCTTTTCATCCCTTTCCTCAGCAGTTGATTCAAGGTAAACCTTCAGAAATCCTTCAAATGTGATGACCTCACCTGTAGCCTTCATGGTTTGGGGAACAGTGGAAATACCGATTGTCGCAGTGGTCCTCTCTATACGGGCATTAGCCATTTGCGATGCAATTGCCCGTTTCCATATCAACTCGTAAAGGCGTGTCTGATTTCTATCAGCGCCTGCACTTTTCTCTGAAAATTCTGTAGGTCTGATAGCTTCATGTGCTTCCTGAGCGGAACTGGACTTGGTAGTGTATTGTCTTGTCTCTGAGTATTCGGCACCATACGCAGAAATTATTTCCTTTGCGGCATTGTCTAACGCTAATTGTGAAAGACTGACAGAATCTGTCCTCATATAGGTGATCTTACCTGATTCATATAAACGTTGAGCCAGGGTCATAGTCTGTGCTACAGAAAAGCCGAGCTTAAGGCTGGCTTCCTGCTGTAATGTAGAAGTGGTAAAGGGAGCTGACGGTTTTTTCTGCCCCGGTTTTTTCTCTAAATCATCTATTGAGAAAGTAGCCCCGATACATTTGGTTAAGAATTCCAAAGCTTCCTTTTCAGAGGAAAACCTTTCGGATAACTCCGCCTTCAATACTTTATCGCCCTCAACCAAAAATTCAGCACTGACTTTGAAGAATGACTGAGTATCAAATTGTTCAATTTCACGTTCTCGTTCCACCACCATTCTTACGGCAACAGACTGAACCCTTCCTGCAGAAAGACCGCGTTGGATTTTTTTCCATAAAATTGGGGACAATTCAAACCCTACAAGCCTGTCCAAAATCCGCCTGGCCTGCTGCGCATTGACGAGATCTATATCAATGGTTCTTGGCGATTCAATGGCATTAAGTATCGCCTGTTTGGTGATTTCTCCGAAAACAATTCTGCGAGTATTTTTTTCATCTAAGTTAAGTGCTTCCTGCAAGTGCCATGATATTGCTTCTCCTTCACGGTCATCGTCAGTTGCCAGCCATACAACTTCCGCTTTCTTTGCTGACTTTTTTAATTCCTTAATAACGTCTTTTTTTTCTTTAGGGATTTCATATGTAGGTTGAAACCCGTTTTTTATGTCAATAGCTTTATTTGTCTTGGGAAGATCCCGGACATGACCAAAACATGATTTTACCGAAAAGCCCTTTCCAAGGTAGCCTTCAATTGTTTTTGCTTTTGCCGGTGACTCTACTATTACAAGGTTTTTTTCCATAGAAGAATATTATTAAATTTTTTCAAAGCACAAAGTGGAACACATCCTTAGCCCAAGGTTGAAAATTAAAACAAAGGTGTTTGTTAGTGTCAAGGGTTTTCTAGTTTAAAAGGTTTTTTGTGCGTTTTTACTATATATATTGAATCGGATTATAAGTTTTTACAAAAAGCAGTTGATAGTTACTACGTTGCTTTATATAATTCAACATTCGGATTTATTCAGCATTTCAAGAGTCGTTTTAATAATAAGGTGCTTTCCACACATATACTTAGTCTGTGTAGAAACTATAAAATGAGAGGTATCTATGGCAGCAACAAGTTGGTTTAGAAGAAATCAGAAAAAACTCCTGGGTATTCTGGTTGTATTTTTGATGGTAATATGGGGAATCGGTCCTGCGGCAGAATATATAATTCCAAAGCCTGGTGTCGGAGAAATCCTTGGTCGTAAGATCACGCAAGATCAGTTTAGTGATACTGCCACCAGATGGGCAAGGATTTTTTTCAGGGAGGCCAAAGAGCCGGTAGCCCAACTAGTCTGGAGGCAGATGGCACTTTTTGGTCAGGCGGAGAAGATGGGAATAGTTATTACCAAAGATGAACTTGCACAAGAAATACGTAATTTTTTTCCTGTTGACCCGCGTATCTTTGAAGACGAAGAAGGTTTCAAAATTATGCTTGGAAACGTATTCCATTTGACAGAACCGCAGTTTGAACAAACGATAAAAGAATATCTATTAGCACGTAAGCTTCAATACCTTTTAAAAAATTCTGTGAAGGTTACAGGCAACGAGGCATTCCAACGGTATATTAAAGAAAATGAAAAGGTAAAAATTAAATATGTAGCTCTTAAGGCCAGGGATTTTATCAGTCGAGTTGAAATCAAAGAAAACGAGATTAAATCTTTTTACGATAAATATAGTGAAAATTATCCAAATGCTGAAGAGGGGATATGGGGCTATAAAGAACCGGAAAAGGTTAAAATAGAATACATAATTGCACGGTCTGATGTAATAGGAAAGCAGATTAATATCACTGATGAAAAAATGCGGGAATATTACGAAGGCAAAAAGGAACTTATGTTTAGAGAAGAAAATGTGGCAAAACCTGAAGATGAAAATTCTGTTGAAACATCTGTATCAGAATTCAAGCCTTTTGATGAAGTGAAAACACAAATTAAAAAAAATATGCTTTTCAGAGAACGCGAAACAATGGTCAACAAAATGATTGCTGATGCGGATAATGAAATATATGAAAATATTGACAAAGAAGGCTTTATAAGTTTTGCTAAACTCGCTGAGAAATATAACCTTTCGTATGTTATACCAACGAATCAGAATAACGGGACAAACTATTTCACAAAGGACGAATTAAGGGAAGTGATTATTGATCTTCCGCAATTCCCCCAGCAAGTATTCGAAAGGGAAGTAAATGACCCTTCGACGCCAATAGACTCGACGGGAGGCAAGCTTATTTTTCGGGTAATAGAAAAAGTCGAATCGCATATACCGCGTTATGAAGTAGTCCATGATAAGGTTGCCGAAGATCTACGTTATGCAAAAGCATTTGAAGAGGCGGAAAAGGTTGCGGGAAAATGTCTTGAAAAAATAAATCAAACATCCCTGGAGGAGGGCGTAAAGTTCATTAAAGATGACGCCGGTAAATTAGCAATAATAGAAACGAAATATGTCAGTAGACCGGGTATCATTAGTGGAGATGATGATACGGAAATATTGGGACCGGATAGAGTTAAAATTACTGATACGGCTTTTAGTTTAAAAGTTGGAAAGTCGGCCATAGCAGTTGAAAACAGAGGCGATAAAACATGTTACGTAGTAAAACTGGTAGAGAGAAAAAAGGTTGATCCAAAAGATTTTGAAGAAAAAAGAGATTTAATAATGGAACAATACCTTTTGGAAAAACAGTTTGTATTTTCAACCGAATGGGAATCCTGGATAGACTCAAAAACTCAATTAGGTAAGAGCAAAAGTTAAACACACTCAAGAGGTTCAAATTGGATACAATTTTTGGCATCAAACAGATACAAAAAAAACTTACCTGCCCTGTTGTTACATTGGGAGTGTTTGACGGTGTTCATTCAGGTCATCAAAAGATTATTCAAAAAACGATAAATCTGGCGATCAAGAAAAATGGAGAATCAATAATTTTAACTTTTGATCGCCGCCCTAAAAGTGTTCTTTCACAGACACAGCAGTCTTGTATTACGTCACTGGAACATAGATTAGTATTGTTTGAGCAACTTGGAGTTGATATTTCAGTGGTGTTGGAATTTAATAAAAAAATTGCTGAAATCAGTGCCGAAGATTTTATAACTAAGATATTGTATGAGTGGCTGGGCGCTAAAGTTATTGTGCTCGGATTTAACTGTTCATTTGGTAAGGACAGAAGGGGTAATGCATCAATGGTCAGTGATTATGCTGAAAAGTACGGATTTGAAGTAGTCACATGCGATCCTTTAGAATTCGAAGGTGAAATAACAAGTAGCACAACAATACGAAAGCACATTATTCAAGGTAACTTACAGAAGGCAAGAGGAATGCTGGGCAGACGTGTTTCAGTATTTGGCACAGTTGTAAAAGGCTCGGGCCGTGGAAAAGGTTTAGGATTTCCCACTGCTAACCTTAATCTTCACCATGAAATAAAACCGCCTTCCGGAGTATATGCGACGAAGGCATTTCTGGAAGGAAGGGAATATAACGCTATAACCAATATAGGAACCTGTCCTACATTCGGAAAAAGCGCGAATGACGATGAACCTGTAGTAGAAGTCCACATAATTGACTTTAATGAATCGATTTACGGGAAAGACCTGGAAGTCCAATTCCTTTATAAATTGAGAGAAGAAACCAGGTTTGAAAGTGCAGACGAATTAAAGTTGCAATTAGAACGAGACAAAATGAGATTTATGAACAAACCTTCAGAGAAGGTATTCGCAGAGTAGGGTGCAATTCACAAATTGACCCTTCTTAGTATTAGTAATCATTATGGGCAGATAGCTCAGTCGGTAGAGCACGGGATTGAAAATCCCGGTGTCGCCGGTTCGATTCCGGCTCTGCCCACCACATTTAGAAAGCGTAGTATTTCCTATTTTGTTCCCCATAAAACTCCTCCTTTTTTAAGGGGGGAGATTTATGGCAGGATTAAAGGAATTATTTTAGTGTTAAGAATAAATGGTTTTAAAATTCTTTGGATAGTAATTTTTCTTTTCTCTTTGAATCCATGCTATTTGCATGCACAAAAAGAGGAGAAACTTGATCCGGATATTTTTTATCAAGATTTCGAAGAGTTTATAAGCATTGTAAAGGAAATACAGGATAAATACGTTGACGAAGTTGGCTTGAGGGCATTACTTATGAATGCTTATAGGGGAATGCTTGCTGGCTTAGATCCGCATAGCCAATTCATTGATTCAAAAAATCTTGAGGAGTTAAAGATTGAAACAGAAGGTGAATTCGATGGTCTGGGCATTGAAGTCATTTTAAAGGACGGATTTTTAAGGGTTTTGACACCTATTTTTGATTCACCGGCCTTTCGTGCGGGAGTGTATATTGGAGATGTAATAATCAAGATCGATGGAAAATCAACAAAGAATATTTCGATTCGTGAAGCGATTGAAATGCTCCGCGGTAAAACTCAAACGGAAGTTACAATAACGGTTATACATGAGGGAGAAAGCGAGCCGGTTGATATTACTATTGAACGCGCAAAAATCCATCTAAACAGTATACGTGGTACAAGGATCGTTGATGAAGAGAGCAAGATAGGCTATATTGCAATTACCAGCTTTCAAGACAATACAATAGATGATATGGATGCCGCAGTTAAAGAACTAGAGGAACAAGGAATGGAAGCCCTGATTCTGGACCTTCGATTTAATCCGGGTGGCCTCTTAAATATTGCAGTAGGCATGGCGGACAAGTTTATTAAAAAAGGTTTAATTGTGTCTACAAAAGGCAGGCACAAATCACAGCAACACGAATATAAAGCGCATAAATCAAAAACGTATAAAAATTTCCCACTGATCATAATAGTTAATAATGGCAGCGCCAGCGCCTCGGAAATTGTTGCAGGAGCGGTTAAAGACCATAAACGCGGACTTTTACTGGGAACAAAGACTTATGGTAAAGGTTCGGTTCAGAGTTTGATACCAATAAAAAATAAAAATTCAGCACTGAAGCTGACAACGGCTAAATACTATACACCGTCCGGAGCTATGATTCATGGAATAGGTATTGAGCCAGACATAAAGGTGGAACTCACGCAAAAGGAAGTAAGAGGTTTACAC
>JANLHC010000235.1 GCA_024654465.1 Candidatus Scalindua sp. | reverse complement strand
ATCAAGCTTGTCCTTAAAGCTTTCCATTATCCTTTTAAGCAGCACGTGTTTCTTTGAGTCTTTTGACTTCTTACCATCCTTGACCAACTCAAAAGCATCTGCTCGTGCCAGTTTTATTATGTCGTAATCATTGATTATGTCACCGATCTTGAATTCAGGCAGACCGTGTTGTCTTGTACCGAAGAACTCACCAGGCCCTCTAAGCTTCAGATCCTCTTCCGCAATTTTGAAGCCGTCGTTTGTTTCCAACATGATCCTGATTCTTTGACGGGATTCTGCACTTTTTTGTATACCAAAGAGCAGGCAGTATGACTGGTGTGAACTGCGCCCTATCCTGCCTCTGAGCTGATGAAGCTGCGCGAGACCAAACCGTTCCGCATGTTCAATCGCCATTACGGTGGCATTCGGCACATCAATCCCCACCTCTATCACAATAGTAGACACAAGAATGTCATACTTGTGATTAACAAAATCGGACATTATCAACTCCTTCAACTCAGGTTTTAACTGGCCGTGCAGTAGCCCTACGTTTAATCCGGCGAATACTTCATCCCTAAGCCTCTCCGCTTCAACAGTTGCAGACTTGAGTTCGAGTTTTTCCGATTCATCCACTAACGGATATACGACAAACGCCTGCCTCCCCTTCTCTATCTCTTTACGAATGAACGCGTAAGCATCATTTTCTTTCTTTGCAGGCACACGATATGTCTCAACCGGTGTACGGCCGGGTGGAAGTTCATCAATAGTTGAGATATCAAGATCACCAAATACAGTCAGAGAAAGGCTCCTGGGTATGGGAGTTGCCGTCATGACAAGTACGTCCGGTTGATGCTTGCGCCCCTTTTGCCTCAAGCGTGTACGCTGCATCACACCGAACTTGTGCTGTTCGTCAATTACAATCAATCCTAGCTTCTTAAATTCCACACTTTTATCTATCAATGCATGTGTGCCAATAACAAGATCAATCTCTCCCTGTTTTATACGTTCAATATTTTCTTTCTTTATCTTAGTCTTAGAACCACCGGTGAGAAGCAGTATTTTTACCTTTGCCTCTTCCAGCAATACACTGAGTGTTCGATAGTGCTGTTCGGCAAGGATTTCCGTTGGCGCCATAAAGCCTGTTTGAAAACCGTTTGCGACAGCAGCAAGTAACGCGTAAACAGCTACGGCCGTCTTACCGGAACCGACATCTCCCTGCAGCAATCGGTTCATTGGTCTTTCACTGCACATATCTTCGTGGATTTCACTGATTACTTTCTTCTGGCTTTTAGTAAGCTCAAATGGAAAGAGCTTGTAGATATGATTTTCAACATTTTTACCAATACGGAATCTATACCCGCCCACTTCTTTAATGCCTCGCTTGCGAAGTGCCATTGCCGTTTCAAAAAGGAAGAATTCCTCATATTTCAGCCTCCTCTTAGACTCTTCCAGGCTGTCTATAGAATCCGGAAAGTGAATATTCTTTATCGCAAATGTAATTGGTACAAACTTGTGTTTCGTGATAATATCATCTGTAAATATCTCTTCAACCTTGTGGTAATATCCATCAACAACTGTATGCACCAGTTCACGAAAACTGACTTGTCTCATCTCCTCTGTCAGTGGATATATCGGCAATATCCCCACGCTCTTAGCCGGGCGGTCATCCTCTGAGGCTATCTCATATTCAGGGTTTACCATCTGAAGTGACTGCTTATATAAGGTGACCTTGCCATATAAAAGCACGTAGTCATCCACCTGGAAGATTTCACTCTGATAGGGCCTGTTGAACCATTTAACTTGAAGTAAACTAGTCCCGTCACCAATTGATGCCTCAAAAACAGTCTTCCACCCCCTGGTCCTGAATGACTTAATATTGATAACAATGCCCTTCACCATTGCAGTGGCACCGTCCGTTAAATTCGAAATTTTCTCTACCCGGGACCGATCCTGATATGTACGTGGAAAGTAGTATAGAATGTCTTTTACGGTGCGTATTCCCAACCGTCCAAGAGACTGAGCTCTTTTGGGACCAACACCTTTGATGTATTGAATAGATTTGTCTAGATCGGATGTAGACACTGATTTTTCACCGCAGAGACGCGAAGTACGCAAAGACTTAAAATATATTCCCACCTTTGCGGGAATGACTAAAAAAACATAAATCACATGCGACACAAGCAAAAATTTCTTTTATCTGTGATTATCTGTGTAAATCTGTGGCTAATTCTTTTAAAATTTATTCCGGTTTCAGAATTGACAGACCGAGATCTTTGAGCTGTTTTTCATCTACATCTGAAGGTGCATCCACCATGAGGCATGTAGCCTTCTGGGTTTTCGGAAATGCAATGACTTCTCTTATATCATCAAGGCCCAGAAGTAACGTA
>JANLHC010000222.1 GCA_024654465.1 Candidatus Scalindua sp. | reverse complement strand
ACATAAAGGTCTGATGCTGCATAATATTTTTCAATCTCACCTACATGCCCTAAGAATATCAGATTCTCCAGGCAATCCAGTCTTTTAACCAGTTTACGATACCGCGCCTCATTGCCTCTTCCTATTATCAAAACTTTAAAATCCTTTCCAAACTTTTTAAGTTCGCCCATGGACTTTATCAGAGTAATAAGGCCCTTCAGCCGGAAGTTATTACTTATATACAAAACAACAAGTTCTTCACCCAGAGCTAGTTTCCTTCGTACACCTTTTCTGTATTTATTTTTGTTATCCGGGTTGAATCTTTTGAGGTCGACACCATTATAAACTACGTCTATCTTTTGAGGATCTATTTTATGGTATTTGACAATGTCATTCTTTATCATATCGGATATGGCGATAATCCTGGAAACACCTTTACCCGTATATTGTTTTCTATCCAACCACAAAATAAAATTCTGCCTGAGACTGAAAAAACTGACTATCTGTTTTAAAATCCTGGAACCAGGACAATTTATTGATAGGAAATTCTGTTTCAGCCATGCCTTTTCAACTCCACAGTGCGGATTAAAAACATTCATTCCCAGAGCCCTGCCGACAACGTGTACAATGTCAAAATCATGTTTGGCCATCTCCCTCCGGCTATTTATAACAAATGAAACGTCTTTAAGGAATTTAGGATATCTTATGGAGGGAATTGTGTGATAGTGCATCTTATTATTGTTACTCTCCCATTTACTGGCATAAATATGTACTTCATGTCCTCGCTCTACAAGCTGGTTTGCAAAGTTGGAGAGATAACCTTCACCGCCTCCTTTTGTTGGTAAATACTTATAGATAATTAAGGCAATTTTCATAGGCTGTACATATTTGCAAAAGATTAATGGAGTGATTAAGTCTTGAAGATCAGGTTGCCGGTAAGTCGTTTGTAAAATGGTAAATAGTTATTCGCTTCTTTTTGATATTGCTTTGACTCTTCCAGTTTGCCCTGGCTATAAAGACCTTCAGCCACTTTCATACTGTACCTGGCAATCCTTTTCCTTAATATTTTTTTCTCTTCTCCGTCAAGGTCCGTAAAATTATTGTAAATCTTCTTGTAAACGCCAAGGTTCTCATTATCAAAAAGAAAATCATTTTTTGACGCATTGGTATCATGCACCCTGTACCTCGTAAGCCCTTTATCAACAAATCCGCATTGGAATCTTTTTGATATTCGCAAGAACATGTCATATTCGTCACCAAGAGAAAATGATTCATCGTACGGCCCAACAGCATTCAGGCATTCTCTTTTTACGATTACGGTTGAAGTCTGAATGAAGCTTTTGGAAAGAAGCTCTTTAAATATCCAACCGCTGTATCCTTTCACAGGTTTTGTTCTCAGTTCCTTGCCATCCCTGAAACTGGTATATTTAGCATAAACCAGTCCTACTTGAGGGTTTTCATTAAAACATTCCATCTGTAACTGGAGTTTATCAGGAGCCCATAAATCATCGTGGTCAAGGAACGCGACAAACTCTGTTTGGGATAAGCTTATACCAGTATTCTTGGCGCTTGCAATTCCACCATTCTCCTTGTAATGATATCTTATTCCATGCATATATGGCAGTAGTGCATCACAAGTACCGTCCACGGAACCATCATCAACAACGATAATTTCATAGTCCATATATGTTTGATTCAGGACAGACTCAACAGTCTCTGCTATAAACTTTTTGTTATTATAAGTATGTATTATTACGCTTACGGTTGGCATTTATATTTTATTTAGTTGCCATAATCCAAAGATTCATAAAAATCTCAAATGAACCGAAACACATATTTTTTTTTTGAAATCCTACACTATTAAGTAAAGTAGCAACTTTTTCGTGAGTATAAACATCTTGATGTTCATCAAATAAATCAGAGTTTATTAGCTTAAACTTTGCCATTATTTTTAGTACCGTACCACCAAAAGGTGCAGGTGTTGTTAAAATGTATTTTCCACCCGGTTTTAAGATTCTGTATATTTCACTTAAAACTTGTGATAATTTGTTTGTTGTAATATGCTCGAAAACTGCAAGCATTGTCAATACATCAAAATAATTATCGTCGTATGGTATTATCCTTTCTTTTTCTATATCATAGTTTTTTATGTATATTTCCTGTTTGTGTAATTGATTAACTTTCTGTGTAGTAATTCTTTCGATTCCATGTTTCATAGCGAATTCGGTATTGAGAAGAAAAAAAGGATATGCTCCGCATCCAATATCTAATATTTTTCCGGAACGATGTGATATAGGTATAAGCTTGTTAACGGTATTTGCTCTTTTTTTAGATAGAAAGTTTTCAAGGATGCCATGTGTTTTTTCCATATTCCAACTCCTAATGTCAGTTTCTAATTATTGATGTAATACACAATTCATAGTTACTGATTGCATATCCGACATATACAGATGCCGGAACTATTATTGGCGGATTCGTCCTTCGTCCTTAATCCACCCTTATTTATGTCAACTTTTAAATTCCTAAACATCGATTTAGAGACGAAGCTTAGCCTCCGGTTTTTTCTGGTAAAATGATTGAAAAAATTGGTTTTTATCATTATGATTCAGATTAGAAAAATTTCAAGCTATTTATTGGAAATTCTTTGACAGAAAAGAGTTAATCACTTATCAATGATTGGAATTTACTTGACAAAATTCAATATTGCAGGTTATTTAACCCATAATTAAAAACACCCTGTGCGGGTGGTTTATACCACTCAGCGC
Organism: Candidatus Scalindua sp.; assembly: GCA_024654465.1. Classification (GTDB taxonomy): domain Bacteria; phylum Planctomycetota; class Brocadiia; order Brocadiales; family Scalinduaceae; genus Scalindua. The sequence continues at coordinate 10,848 of JANLHC010000222.1, read as the reverse complement.
ATATACAAAAGAGTACTATGGATTATTTCAAAAACAAAAAGATATTAATAACCGGTGGGCTGGGTTTTATCGGCAGTACACTGGCCCAACAGCTTGTGAAGATGGAAGCAGACATATGTCTTGTAGACTCTCTGATACCGGATTATGGAGGGAATAACTTTAATATTGACGGTATTGTGGACAAGGTAAAGGTAAACATTGCTGACGTAAGGGACAAGCATAGTATGGACTATCTGGTAAAAGGAATGGACATCATCTTTAATCTCGCGGGTACGTTAAGCCACATAGATAGCATGAGAGACCCGTTTACCGATCTGGATATTAATTGCAGGAGTCAATTATCAATCCTGGAATCCTGCCGCATAAACAACAGAGATGTCAAAATTATTTTTGCCGGTACGAGAGGACAATACGGTAAAGCTGACCAGCTGCCTGTAGACGAAAAACACCTGATGCACCCTACGGACGTTAATGGTATTAATAATATTGCGGGAGAGTCATATCACATTCTCTATAACAATATTTATGGAATAAGAGCTGTTTCTCTCAGGCTAACAAATACATATGGGCCAAGGCATCAGATGAAGCATCACAAGCAGGGAATAATTAACTGGTTTATCAGGCAACTCATAGAAGGCCAGACGATAAAGTTATATGGTGATGGTAAACAGATTAGAGACATTAATTATGTTGATGATGTTGTAGATGCCCTATTGCTGGTAGCTTCTAGTGAAAAAACCAACGGTGAAGTCTATAACCTTGGTGGAATTTCAAAAAACCTGATAGATCTGGTAGAAACGATGATAGGTGTTTATAATAAGGGCAATTATGAATTGATCCCATTTGACGAAGACCTTAAAAGAATAGAAATAGGCGATTACATTGCAAATTTTGAAAAGATCAAGAGTGCTGTCGGGTGGGAACCAAAGGTCTCATTAGAAGAAGGACTACAATCATCATTTGATTACTATGAGAAACATAAAGAGCATTATTGGTAACAATATGAAAATTCCTGTATTTGATCTTAAAAGGCAGTATGAGTATCTGAAGACGGAGCTGGACAGCGCCTTTACGAACGTTTTCGAAAGTGGCAATTTTGTCCTGGGCGAAAACGTCAGATTGTTTGAAGAAGAATTTGCAAACTATCTTGGTGCCGGATTTGCCGTAGGAGTAGGTTCCGGTACGGAAGCGTTGCATCTTGCCTTAAAGGCTTGTGATATCGGGCTTGGAGATGAAGTAATTACTGTTCCAAATACAGCAGTCCCTACTATTTCTGCCATATCAAGTGCGGGTGCCAGAACGGTGCTTGTCGATGTCACGCCGGATACCTACACAATAGATACAAAAAAAATAGAGAAAAAAATTACAAATAAAACAAAGGCAATAATACCTGTGCACTTTTATGGCCACCCTGCTGAGATGGAACAGATAATGAAATTGGCAGAAGCGCATAACTTAAGAATTGTTGAAGACGCATGCCAGGCCCATGGCGCACAATATAACGGCAAAAATGTGGGTACTTACGGTGATATGGGCTGCTTCAGTTTTTATCCCACAAAAAATCTTGGAGCTTATGGTGACGGAGGGATAGTAGTTACAAACAATGAGGAATTATATAACAGACTCATTATGCTCAGAAATTACGGTGAAGTAAAAAAATTCACTTCAAAGATTGAGGGATTCAATTCCCGGCTGGATGAAATACAGGCTGCTGCACTCAGGGTCAAATTAAAACATCTGGACACATGGACAAACAGACGCAGGGAAATTGCCACACTGTATCAACAATTGCTCTTTAATTCAAATGTACAGCTCCCCTGTGAAAGGCAATGGGCAAAACATGTGTACCATCTTTTTGTAATAAGGACAAATAGAAGAGATGCCCTCAAGGATTATCTCCAGGAACGTGGAGTCGGCACCCATATACATTATCCGATCCCAATCCATTTTCAGGAAGCGTATGAAAAACTTGGGTATAAGGCGGGGGATTTCCCCATAAGTGAGAGGAACGCCGGAGAAATACTGTCTTTACCTATTTATCCGGAACTTACAACAGAAGAAATCGAAACAGTTGCCGGTTTAATCACGGAGTTTCAAAACACAGATTTATAATTGCAGTTATAATTAACATCAGGGAGTAGCAAAATGGCCAAAGCCAGGGTTTCAGCATGCGTAATGACTTTTAACAATGCTGACGTGATTAAGGAGTGTATGGAAAATGTAAAGTGGGCCGATGAAATTATCGTTGTCGACTCCTTCAGCACTGATAACACGGTTGAAATATGCCGAAAATACACAGACAAGATTTCTCAGAGAAAGTGGCCCGGTTTCAAAGATCAGTCTAACCATATTGTAAGTCTTGCTAACTATGAATGGATCCTCTTTATGGATGCCGACGAAATAATCTCTCCTGAACTTTACCTGGAAATTCAGTCGCATCTGAATAATGATTCAAATAAATGGGATGGGTTTTATTTCCCGCGCAGAACGCGTTATCTTGGAAGCTGGATTAATCATGGAGAGTGGTATCCTGCGTACGACCTCCTTCTCTACAAAAAAAATAAAGGTAAGTGGGTAAAAGAGCCACATGCAACTCTTGAGTTGGACGGCAAGGCAAAATATTTAAAGAGCGATTGTCTTCACTATACGTATAGAAATCTTTCACATCAGCTTGGTACCATCGACAAATATACAGATATGAGTGCGATAGAAATGGAGAAAGAAGGTGTAAAATTTCTCACTTTTCAACTTCTATTCAGACCATTTTTCAGATTTATCAAAGGATATTTCTTCAAACGTGGATTCATGGATGGAGTGCCGGGACTGGTAGCGGCGATAACGACGTCATTTTATGTATTCATGAAATATGCAAAACTATGGGAATTGCACATAAAGAATCAACCGCAAATCGGTACGGACAAAAACTCATACCGATGAAATGTCTCCCCTGCCTCACCGAGACAAATTGGAAACCTGCTTAAATTAGGTTGAGTTTTAAAAAGCAAAAACCCAACGATTTTTGATATTAGCGTAAGGTGGATTAAGCGATAGCGAATCCACCTTCAATCGTGATCTATTATTGGTGGATTCGTCCTTCGTCCTTAATCCGCCCTACAATATTTATGTCAACTTTGAAATTCCTAAACAATAAATTAAAGATCTGCTCAACTTCTTTGTACACACATACGGAAAGGAACACATTTTGAAAATACTCCATCTCTTCAGTGATTGGAAATGGACGGGCCCGGCAGAACCCGCGCTCAACCTCTGCATTGAATTAAAAAAACGAGGACATGACGTTACCCTTGCGTGCGGCAAGGCAATGGACGATTACCCGTTTCCACCGGATTCAGAGTCCGTTGAAAAGTACGCATACGAACGTGATCTGGTACCGGTTACCAGGTTTAATCTAAGTAAACATTTCAGTCTTTTCAAGTACATCTCTGACATTAGGAATCTTTCTGTTTTCATGAACGATGAGAAGTTTGACATAGTCCACGTTCATCGAAATCAGGACCACCTGGTCGGTGGAATAGCCGCCAGACGTACCGGAAGGCGCTTGCCTGTAATACGTACAAATCATGACGGAGTTGCACTGAAAAAAAATCTGAGAAACAAAATATGCTTAACCAGACTCACAGACAAATTAATTGCCGTTTCAGAAGAGGCAAGGGTGACAGATATGAATAATTTTGGATTATACGAAGATAAGACAATCATGATTAACGCCTCTATTGATTGCCACCGTTTCAACCCCGGAAGCGGCCCACTCACACACAGAAAACAGTTTGGAATGAAAGACAACGACATAGTCGTCGGTATTATAGCCAGGATCCAGACCCACCGAAGATTTCACATACTTCTGCAGGCGATCAAGATCGCGTCTAAAGAAGTTCCAAAGTTAAAGTTACTCGTTATAGGCAGAGGCACTAAGGAGAAACAGCTTTTGACGGAACCTGCCAAAACGATGGGACTGGAAGACATCGTAATCCATCCGGGTTACCGGACTGGAGATTATGTCGAGGCCGTTTCGTGTATGGATTTCAATATTTTCCTGATGCCGGGTACAGACGGTTCCTGCCGTGCGGTGAGGGAAGTTATGGCGATGGGAAAACCTGTTATTGCCGCCAATCGTGGGATGCTTTCCTCAATAGTGGATAATAATATTACCGGATTTGTCATTGATGATACACCTGAAAATCTGGCATCGGCCACTGTAAAATTAGCTAATGATATTGAACTGAGAAAGAAAATGGCTAACGCATCACTAAAAAAAGCACAAGATATTTTTTCACAGGAATCTATGGCAGAAAAAGTTGAAAAAGTTTATGAAGGCCTATTATCGGAAGGAATTTCACCGCAAAGCCGCAGAGTGCGCAAAGAAAAATCTCAAAAAAATGTAAAAAAACTTATATGAGACTTACGACTGTCGTAAAATTAAAAACCTTAGGATATGTTTCTTGCATGCTCTCAATAAAATAACTTTGCGATCTTTGCGCCTTTGCGGTGAGAAAAAAATATTAAATAAAGGGAAGACAAAATGGAAATGAAATTCATGGGAACAAGAGCTGGAAAATTAATGTGGATATTAATTAAGATTGCCATAATGGGACTGGTTATGGCAGGCATCATAATAATTAATAGAAAATATTTTATGGAAGGAAGCGAATGTGCAGGAATATGTTCTCTGCCGCTTGACATCTCAGTATATACTCTGATAGTGATTATTATTACGTCAACAGTTCAATCGGTTTTTGGTGTTGGGGTTTTACTGTTTGGCACACCTCTGCTCCTTTTGCAATATGAAAAGCTCACCCTTGTACTTCCAATCGTCCTTCCGATATCAATCGCTATCAATATTTTTCAGGTTGTCAAACACTACAAATATATAGATATCGACTTCTACAAAAGAATTCTCTTCATAACCATACCGTTTGTTATTATATTCCTTGCTCTGGTTCTGTTTCTGGAAGCTAAATTTAAAAACGTCGGCATTGGGATTTTCGTAGGCATGTTCATGTTATTTGTAGCCGTCAAAAGCTATTCCAGAAAAATAGAACAGATACTGAAGGCATTTGTTAAATATGAAAAAACATATTTTGCGGTTATGGGGATCATCCACGGGCTGACAAACCTTGGCGGTTCATTGCTGACGGCAATCGTACACGAAAAAAATTATCCAAAGGACACCACCAGAGTCACAGTCGGAGTATCATATGGGACATTCGCGCTTTTTCAGATATTGACCCTTTTATTGGCGATCATCGGTATTATAAGCATTCCCGGTTTTGCAGCAGACAATATGAATATCTCTTTCAGTAATGTTATCTACCTGATGGTGGGCGTGATTATTTTCCTATTAACGGAAAAGTTTCTTTATACAAATATAGATAACGAAAAATACAGTAAAATTTTCGCGGTATTCCTGTTTGTATCCGGAATACTGCTCATCGTGAAATCTATGTAGTTCTCTTGGTATTCTTAATACCTTGGCAAGAGGAAAAAAGAAATTTTCTCATGCCGAGTAGAGAACGGACGCACAGCAAATAATATGACCGATTAATGATTAATTAAAATCAAACACAATGTCGATTAAGTACCTGCGCAGACCCATACAATCTCTATGTTTCCTGTCCCCACCCCCTCTGAGATCCCGTACGTCGGGTTTTCCCCAATACGGTTTCAAACTGGAATTCAATTATGCCCTTCATTTGATTAAAACAACTTAAGTGCAAGACCCACATTCCCTACTCTAAGCAAACTTATACATGGGAGCAATAGAAGATTTTTTGAAAGGGGGCATTTTAATATCAATCCCAGACGCGGTATTTAAAGCCGCTGAAAAGCATGCGAAACGTATGCACAAATCGCGCAGTCGGCTTTTTTCTGAAGCGATTGTTGAATACCTGGATAGACACACACCAGATGAAATTACCAGAATGCTGAACGAGACACTTAAGACAATCTGCGCCAGGGAATGTCTTGCTAAAGAAAAGGGTGACGGGACTGGCGAAGGATTCAGTGGCGAACGTATCGCAAATTGTTGTGCTAGATAAGAATGTCCTTACCGAAAAGAGTGGCAGAATTCCCGGTTCCTACGTCAAACAGATATTACATGGGCTGGATATTGTGTTCTGTAGATAGTTTCATGATAAAATTTACCTCTTGGTGTGAAGATATACAAAATCAGAGCGGCAAGAACAGATCAGAGCATGAGGGCCATGACTTTCAATGAATATCCTGAATTGGAATCCTCTCGAAAGAGAGGAATTTATCCTTACTTTCGTAAGGAGTCCAGCACTAAAACCGTTCCTAATTTCTGCCTGACACCAGACACAACGGAAATGTAGATTATCGCTCTCTCAATCTCTAATTTACATCGTCTTCCAAAACGCCATACAGATCTCCGAACCCGATAACGTCTTTTGCCACATATCCAACCGGTGTTAAGTCCTCCGTTAATAATACGACAAGTTTGCCTTCTTTTGAATCAAGGGCTTCAGGATCCAATGCGACATCCACTACGTATTTTATACCAGGAATAATGCCTTTCCATTTGGCTAGTTCATCTGAATCCTCAGCAGAACGGACATTAGCGCTAAAGTTAGGAAATTCATCTTTATACACGGTTGTAATATTGAAGCTGGCGCCCTCTTTAACATCACCGTATATTTCATTACGTAAATTATAAGTTACCGATACAATATCATCGCACCCTTCAGGTTCCAGTTTAAGGCTTCCTTCTTTGTGGACCACTCCCTGCCTCCATGTTTTATAATTACATATATTGTTTTCGTAATCGTAGTCAGTAATCATAATCCGCTCTTTTTCCCTCTTAACCTTTTTTACATACGAATTTACCGGCTTAAGCCTGTTAGTAATATTATCAATCATCATCGTTGTTCTATAGATGTGGTGTCTATGAATAATCTTATCGAGGAATCCTTCCGTACACGCATCAATCGTTATAACCAGCCCATCATCCTTTTTTTCACATTTAAATGTGGCAGTTCCCACATTTTTGAAAAACCAGAAACCAATATTGTACTTAAGCACCTCTCCTTCAAATTTACTTGTATCAGAGAATACATTCCCGGTATTAAAAAGAAATGTTAACAACAAACATAAGATAATCTTTGTGAAACTACGTCTGGATGGTAATATCTTCGTCATAAGCACACTCACATTTTCAAGAACCGCATAGTTTTATTTGGAAGTTCAGAAGTACCACTCATTTTCATTGACAGAATGTGCGACCGTAGAAATTCCAGATTATCTGGGGTGTCAACATCATACCAGGGAGGAAGCACATATAATTGTTTATTTATAGCCTGTATCCTTGCAAGAGTCTGGCCGAATACTTTTGACGTGCTCCAGTCAATACCATCAAAGATTGCATCGTTCTGTCCAGAAATGCCTATCAGATAATAGCCACCATCGAAAGTGGGACCTACTGTGACAGGCACTTCTTTTAATGCATCAAAGGCTTTTTGGATATAAGATGAAGGAAGGGTAGGGCTGTCAGTACCTATGATTACGGTTCTTTTTGAGCCTTTATCGAAAGAGTACATAAACGCATTTTTCATTCGCGCACCAAGATTATCCCCTTTCTGTGGTAAATAATCTACTGATTGCCCGCATATACTATGAAATGCAGCTTCCGCATTTGAGGGTGTATATGCAATAGTGACTTGTTCACATTTCAGTTTGTGCGTATTGCAGGTTATGTCGGTAATGAATGCTTTATATAATTCAGCAGCTTCTGTGGGATTAATATAAGGCGTAAGCCTTGTCTTAACCTTACCGGGAATTGGATTTTTTGCGAATATGATAAGAGATGTACTCATGGAGAGTATTTGGTAAACCAGTTAAGAAAATAATCTTTGCCAATTAATCGGTAGGCGAAATAAATATTGAAAAACAGAGCACTCCGTAAAGACTATATACCCCCCCTCATTTGATCATTATTACATTCTAAACTCGGTCGGACTTACCTGTATCACATCATCTATCTTGAAAGTAAACGTATAGTCGCATACATACTCACCAAAATCAATTGGCAGAATCAGATTAAAAGTTGAACTTTTTAAATCTTCAACACTACCCTCAAAGCTATACCGTGGGAAGAAAGGCTCCTTTAAATAGTTTATCTGAGCATCTGTGACGGATGTCCTGTCACTTCCTATACCGAAATCCGGCCAGATATTAATCCATACATATCCTGTCATTTCGGAACTTGGTTGTATCTTTACTGGAGCAACATACGCGCTATTCATTGCAAAGTCTTTTGACTCTTCCACGTAATCATAACCAATATGAATCCTGCGAGATTTTCCGGAACAATCTATATACTCAGCCTTATTCCTGACAAGATTTATTTCATGTTCGCTCTTATTCTTGATTATCACATGTATATTCTCAGAGGAAGGAACAAATCTAAACTCGACATCGCTATCCTCAAAACTCATTGCCTGCCCGCCAACATCGTTATGGATGGTTCCGTTTTGTGGTTTAATAAGTGAAAAGCTATAACGGTAAGGTGTGTATGATGAACAACCAACAACGATCAGGTATAAAAGCCCAAATGCGATTGTTTGTTTAATATTAAATGATTTGAACATTTCCATACCTACTTTCACATCATCTATTGTATGGAAGTATGGTTTCACTGGCTACACGCATAAGCCCTTCTCTATTCATTGTAGAGGTCAGACTATACAGTGTATTGCCATGTTTCCACATAACGACATTATATCCTTTATATTTTCCAAAGTAATATGACCGACCTTTGTAAAATTCGTGCTGTAACTTGTCTATATTCATCCCTGAACCGTTTACCATCTCTAATGATATCTTACTTTGGTGGCCTCTTAATCCAACATAGGCACTTTTCTTCCCGTCCAGACTGTACTTCTTACAACCTAAGAGCTCCATTTCACGTCCATTACATTCAGGAACATTTATGGCAAAGTTCGATTGCTGTGAATTTTCAAAATGCCTTCTTATTTCATTACTGTCTGAACTTACAAGATCAAGGTGCATATTGTTATTAACAAAACTATCGTGACGTTCTGCCGCAACTTTAACAATGGGAGAGTATTCTGCCGGTCTGAAAAAAGCAAGGTAAGCGGCAAGACCAATAATGGTCATAGGTAATAAGACCGCCATAGTTACATATGCCGGCCTTAAGGTAAATAAGCCAAGGATCCCTTCAAGGAATGTCCCTTTAGACTCTTCGACTGTAGATTCTGCCTTGCTGCGTTCTTCATTTAACTCTGCCCACTGACTCGTGATGCTTTGCAGTACATGTTGAGGTGTCTTGTGGAGCTGAGTTTTTTCTCTGATGACTTTCTTTATTGATTGTTCAAACTCAAACTTTTCACAACATTTATGGCACATATCAATATGTTGCCTGATTTTCGAATAGTTCGCATCATCAAGCTCTTTATCCAAGAATTCATTGAGTTGTTCAATAGCTTCCTTACAAGTCATTATATTTCTTTCCCCTTCTGTCTCTCTTTCAAATAACCTCTTTCATTTGCATAGTTCCATAGTGATTTCTGCAACAATTTCCTTGCTCTGAAAAGCCTTGATTTTACTGTTCCTATCGGGCATCCAACAATTTCTGATATTTCGCCATAACTGAGATCTTCAATATCAGAATATAAAACAACTTCCCTGAAAGCAAGCGGTAGGCCATCAACCGCGTTTTTTACCTCATCTTCAAGAAACTCATAAACATCAGAAATCTCTCCACTTACATAGTTTTCTTCTTTTTTACCAGTTTTAATTTTGTTGAATAGATAAAAGTCTTCAACCTCATCATAATGAATCGACTTAGGCTCTTTAATCTTTTTTCTAAACGTATTAATAAAGGTATTTCGTAAAATCTTGAACAGCCACGCCTTTAAGTTGGATCCATCCTTAAATGTATGTGAAAATCTATGTACCTTAAGATATGTCTCTTGAACAAGATCTTCAGCCGCTTCTCTGTTTCCAGCCATCCGCATCCCAAAGTTAAAGAGCGAATCTATGTGCTCAAGAGCCGCTGCCTCAAACTCCTTAATTTTACTTTCCTGGTTGCCAAAGTCTCTCATTCATCACCATTTATAACCGCTTATTAAACAAAAAGGTTCCGACTTTAGTATTTCATCCTAAAGTTTTTTTCAATATTAAATCTTTATCGTAAAGAAATGCGTACAAACGGCTATTAAGCCAACCAATCGAGACTGATATCTCAAGTGTCTAAGCGACAGTCCTCTGTCATATTATGAAATTTATTCGTTACTCAAGGCAGAACTTTTGTCCATATTATTAGAGACATGGAAAAAGGCAAGAAAAATATTAAAGAATCTTACCGGTGTGAAATGCTGAAATGTTGTATTTTTATATTTAATTCAGGCTCCAAGATAACCCAGTATAGAATAACAACATAACGGCTGCGTAGCTAAAATTTTGTTTACTTTCTTAATAAATATACTATATTTGAACTTTTTAACAGTATTCGTAATATATTAGCTTAAATTTAGTAAATAATAAGCGGATTATTATAATTTAAAAAACGTATTTTTAACGATTTTTTTGTAATCAATCAACAATTAAATAATATATTGTAGTTAGCTTTCAAGTTTAAGCTAATTCAAGGAGATACTTATGAGTCGAAAAACGGTCATAGTTGATGGTTGTACTGCATGTGCGCACGTAGTACATGCTACCAATGAAATTATCACAATCTATCCGATAACACCTTCTTCTCCTATTGCGGAAATTTGTGATGCAAAGTCCGCGAAAGGGCAGAAAAATATATGGGAATCAGTGCCAAAAGTCAGTCAGATGCAATCAGAAGCA
>JANLHC010000221.1 GCA_024654465.1 Candidatus Scalindua sp. | reverse complement strand
CTCTCTTAAACTTACATTAATTTCTCCTATATTCTCCCTCTCTTCTGCTATGGTCCCACCTGCCTGACTGGTTGAACCGGCTATGGTGTAAATTGTCTCTATCTCAGGATTATTGCTTATTATGTTTTCAATTTGCTTAACAGTCTCCAGTGTACCGGAAAGCGGTGTCCCGGTTGGCTTTCTGACATTGATAGAAAACTCACCCTGGCTCAGTTCCGGGATAAGTTCCTTACCCAGACTTATAAACAGACACCACGAACCGCCAAGTATTGAAAACGCGACAATAAACACTAATAATTTATTTGATAACGCGAAACCAAGAACCCCTGGATAAACCTTCGTAATCGCGGAGAAAACCGCGTTAAACACAAAAAACAATGGGTAGAGTAATATATAGAGAATTCTCGATGGCAGGGAACCGCCACCCGCGGCAGCATTCGGCTCCTCTTTTTGAACGTCCATAGTTCTCCTTCGTCTGGTACTCACTGATGACAACATAGGAATCAGCGTAATAGCAACAAGGAGTGAGATCAGGAGTGAGTATGTTACGGTAAGAGCCTGATCATTAAATAATTGTCCGGCTATACCTTTAACAAAAATGATGGGGACAAAGACACATATGGTTGTCAGAGTAGAAGCAATTACGGCCCCGCCAACCTCACTTGCACCCTTAATGGCAGAATCAATTGCACTATGTCCGCTTTTATGATACCTGTCGATGCTTTCGAGCACAACTATCGCGTTATCTACAAGCATACCGATACCAAGTGCCAGACCGCCTAATGACATTATATTCAGTGATACTCCGGATATATACATGAAGAAAAATGTTGATATAATGGAAATGGGAATTGCAAGTCCGATAATCAGCGTACTCTTGATACTTCTAAGAAATAAGAAGAGAACTACTACCGCTAAAATACCGCCCCAGAGTGCAGTAGAAATTACCTCTTTTATTGAACTTTCAATGAATCTGGATTGGTCAAAGGTTATGTCCAATCGGATAGAGCCGGAAAACTTCCTCAGCTTTTCCTCTATTCCACTTAACCGTTCCTTAACTAATCTTGCAACCGTGACCGTATTTGCATCGGCTTCCTTAAAAATGGCAACTTCGACACTCTCTTTTCCGTTTACTCGGGTTATTACATCACGCTCCTTATGACTTTTACTTACACTTCCAATGTCTTTTACCTTAATAGCAACTTTATTTTTAAAATCTATGACTATATCATTTATCTCTTCTACCTGCCGGAACTCATTAAAAGTTCTTACAATATATTCAACCTCTCCCTCCTTAATGTTCCCGGCTGTAAGATTGATATTCTCTTCACTGAGACGTTTGATTACCAGGGAAATTGGTATCCCCAGATTTGCCATCCTTGCTTCCGCCAAATCAACATGTATTTCCTCCTCCAGCCCCCCACTTACTCTTACGGCAGCAACGCCACTGACAGTCTCTGCGCCTGTTATTCCACTCTCTACAGATAAACCCTCAAGAACGGGCTTGAGTTCATCTTCTGCCAGAATACGAAGTGTAATAAGGTTTTCATCCCCATATAGAGACAGCCTCATAATAGGATCAAGAGATGGATCGAAGCGCATCAGGACAGGCCTCTCTGCGTCATCCGGCAGGTCTACCAAGTCCAGCTTCTCACGCACATCCATCGAGGCAAAGTCCATATTGGTTTTCCACGCAAACTCAATTACCACTTCAGAGACATCAGATCTTGACCTGGAGCTCACACGTATAACGTCCGAGATCACACTCACCGCGTCTTCAATCGGCTTTGAAATAAGATTCTCAATTTCGCTGGGTGCTGCACCGGGATATTCGGTCCTCACTGTCAGTGTCGGGTACGAAATATCCGGCAGGAGGTTTATAGGCAGTCGCTTATAGGATATTAATCCGAAGATAACAAGAGTGGCCATCAACATTACGACAGTAACCCGCCGTCTTGTTGAAAATTCAACTATTTTCAATATCTATACTCCTAATCTTTTTAAGCATAAATTGTAATCTATGATGAAAGCAGAAAAGAATGATTTTAGATTTACGATTTTAAGATTTTCCGTCGGGCTTTGCCAAAGCTTCGTTGCCAGGGTTTTTAAATCGCAATGCTAAAATCTTGAATCATAGTTTATTATGAGGAATAATTGATGTGAAAATCTACCCGTTTCCTATGATGGCCCCAATACCGCTGTTTCGCTATCCTCTTTTTCTTCGTTAATAATTGCAACATCTGCACCGTGGCCAACGTCATCTTGTCCTACAGTAATAACCCTGTCACCTTCTCTGAGGCCGGTTAGTACTTCGACATAATTACCTTCTTTAAAGCCAAGTGTTATTTTTGTCTTGAACGCCCTGGTTTCCATATCAAAACCAACATTTTTCATCTCTAATACCGGAACGTCATGATTATTATAGAAAGAGACCTTTTCGAATTCTTTACTCATATTTCCAATTAAAGTTTCTGTCGCTTCAATTGTAATATTGAATATTGATTCATCTTCATGGCTTCCGGAGATATCCACGATATATCCACGCAGTGGCGAACCACCTCTTTTTTGTTCACAGATAGCACTGTCACCCAAAGTCAAACCTTTAATCACGTCAGGATTAACACTCAATACAACAAGGTCTTTCACAACAAATACCTCATCGGCTTCTGCCTCCAGGATCAGCGCTTTCTTAGGTATTAACAAGGCATCCTGATGTTGATCTACTATCGTAAAAACCGAGGCAAACATCCCGGGCCTCAAAGCGCCACCTGACAAGCCTTCCATCTCTATTGTTACCTTTACCGTACCACTTTCAGGGTCAACAACAGGGCTTACCATCTTTACTTTTCCCATGAATTCTATGTCGGGCAAAAATTCAGAGACAACTCTTGCCATTTGCCCTTCTACTACCTTGTTAATGTCCTTCTCAGGAATGTAAATCCTTGCCAGTATTGGATCAAAATCCGCAATCTTAAACACCATCTGGTCATTCTCAATGTTATAGCCTTCTTCTATATTCCTTTCAACAACAACGCCATCAATGGGAGACTCAATTGTAGTATATTCATATTCCAACTGTTTCCTCTCAAGCTCTACAGTCGCAATCTCAAGCTGGAACCTCTTGTCATCAAATTCTTCTTTGCTGATAATATTTTCTTTGAAATTGTCCGAAGTACTTTTGTAAACCCTTTCAGCATTCTCTTTCTTTAGCTTTGCTTCTCTGAGTGCCAACAGGGCTTCATGATCATCAAGTTTCACAAGTGGCATACCGGACTTCACATAGTCACCTTCTTCTACCAGGATATTTAATACAATGCCGGAAGTCTTTGCTACGACATCAACCTGTTTCTCCGGTTCAAGAGTACAATTATTAATTAAGAAAATCTCAATATTGCTCCTTTTAACCCGTATTGCTTCGACGGGGACAGCCTCATAATCTTTCCTGTAATTTCCGGGATATGCCTTATGTTTATTTTCAATATTTATACCTTTTCTTTGTAAATTATTTACCTGTGAACCATAGTAGATTTTTGTATCCTTCTTCGAATCTTTAAGATATGCATCAGATGCATCCTTCCGGACAGTTAGTTTCAACACCAGAAAAGCTACTGCCACAACACATACGCAGATAAAACCTATTCTGATGACGAAATTTGATTTCATAGTTCACTACCTTAAAAGGTTTTAAGTCTTTTTAAAATGCATGTCTCTGCATTTCTCCAAGGAAAGTTTGCATTTACCGGGATCTAACAATCACTGTATACAGATAGACTGCTCCCCAATATAAATCCTGAAAGTCTAAAAACTTAAATAAAGCAAACAGTTCCAGGATTGAACCGGACTTAAGTGAAATTTTAACATACTGTCTTCTCAATTCAACATCAAATAAGAGCGGAAACATTAGTGAGTTGGTTTGGATGGGTATGAAGAGGAATATTGTAAAAACATATGATAACTACTGTTTGGTTCCGGTTCGGCCAGGTTGGGTACTTTTAACAT